>NZ_JAOQKJ010000010.1:0-102183 GCF_025567405.1 Suilimivivens aceti
GTTTTGGAAGATATTTTATGAAAAAGGCTCCAAAGGAAATAAATTCAGTATTTGGATATCGGACTTCGATGTCTATGAAGAACAAAGACACATGGGAATTTGCTCATAAATATTGTGGTAAAGTCTGGTATGTCTGTGGAATGGTTATGTTGCCGATAACAGTAATATTCATGCTTTTAGTGATTGGAAAAAATGAAGATTGTGTTGGGAGTATAGGAGGAATTATCTGTGGTGTTCAACTTATTCCTTTAATTGGGTCTATTCTACCAACAGAGATAGCATTAAAAAAGAATTTTGATAAGAATGGAACAAGACGATAAATTCCAGTTTGCCGAAATATATTTCTAACTTTCCCTATTTTACAGGCTTTCCAGCCTGTGCATTAGCGAAACGATATGTATTTTCCCTTATTTTTGCCCTTATGAGATAATCGTAAGGGAAATAAGGGAAAGTTTTATTTAGTCATTGCCTGCCACTTTATCAAGTAACCTTGCAGATTCCCGCTTGGCTTTTCTTGTAGAGTGTGCATAGACATTCATGGTGGTACTGACATCTGAGTGCCCTAACAGTTCCTGCACATCCTTTGGTGCTGCTCCATTTGCCAGAAGGTTGCTTGTGTAGGTGTGTCGCAACTGGTGAAAATGAAATCCTTCAAATCCATCCAGTTTCTGAGCAATCTTCCTGCAAACAATTCCTAACGTGCTTGGCAGTTCCAAACTTCCATCCGGTCTTAAGCAGACAAAGGATATTTCCTTATAATCTTCTGGAACATTCTCTGTTCCGTCCAGATGATAGAACTCATAGTAAACTCTGTTTTTGTCTTTTACTTCTCTGTAGTAGTTTTTATGGTAAAGTTCTCCGTACTGCATTCGGTTTTTAAGTTGTTCCTTTCGGGCATTGCGAAGAATCTCTGCCAGTGTATCTCCAAAATCAACAATCCTTACCTTTTTTCGTTTGGTTGGTCCGATGATATTCTTGTGCCTTGAACCATCATATCGGATACTGCGTCTGATTGTAAGGCACTGTTCTTCAAGATTCACATCCTGCCATGCCAGACCACAGGCTTCACCGATACGAAGTCCTGCATAATAAGCTATCTGGATTGGAAGTATTGCCGGTGGATTGTAATTCTGTAGAAATTCAATCAGTCTTTCATAATCCTCTCGTGGAATTGGCTGTATATCGCCATCCATGTCATCATCGGAAAACAGGTCAACCTCATCCGTCTGGTATTTCAGCTTAATATACTGCATGGGATTGAAAGTGATATATTGCTTTGGTGATACTGCAAATCGGAATGACTGCTGTAATACTGCCGAGAAAGAACGAATGTAATCTTTGCTGTAACCTTTTCTTTCTGAACCATCTGGATAAGTGCCACCAAAGGAAAGCAGATCGAAGAAGGCTTGTAAATGCTCAGATGTTACATTTTTCAACTTTCTCTCTGAAATTGGATGCTTCTTGATGTTGGTAATGGCACCGAGGTAATTCTGGACTGTCCCATTACTGAGCGTACCGGTCTTTAATTCTTCCTCTGCCCATATATCAAGTAATTCTCCAATTGTAATATTTTCCGACTTTGCAATGAATTTCTTGCTTTCGTAATCGTCCATTGCCTGACGGAGCAGTTTTTCCGTTTCACTTTTACTTTCTGTTCCAGCGTATTCTTTCTGAACCAGATTGCCGCTTGCATCTTCTACATAGAAGCGGTAGTACCATTTCTTTCCTTTTTTTCTTACAGATCCTTTTGCCATAATCGTGTGTCTCCTTTCGATATCAGACAATCGGAACTGATGAAATGCTTCTTGCGTGTAAGTATATCATAACTCCGGTTGTCGTTCTATACCGAATCGGAATCCTCATACAAAACTTCTGATAAAAGATTTTCAAGCCTTTGTTCTGCCATTTCCGGTTTCTTGGAATAAAGCCTTACGATATCTGCCATGTCGTTAAAGGCATTAACAGTGTGGGTGATCTCCCGGAGAAACATAATCTCGTTATATTCATCATTCGATTCAAACCCCATTACTTTTGCAATATCAGCTTCATTCGTGCTGCCCTTGTAATTCTTGCAGGCAAACTGGAATGATTCCAGAAACAGGTTATATTGCTTTAACATCAACAGCAGTAAATCTTTGGAAAAAGCATCTTCCTTTTTACTAAGGTCGAGAGGTAACTGTTTGAGAATATCGCCCATTGCATCACGAATCTGTAATTCTTTCTTATCCGTAATATCGGTTTCGTATTCATCGGTTTCCCCTTTGAGCCATTCAATAGATACATGAAGTGCTTCCGAAAGACCTTCCAGCACCATCTTTTTGGTATTGTCAATCGAACCATTCTCATAACGCAGGATTGTGGAAGCTGTAACTCCCATCTTCTCTGCAACATAAGGCTGTGTCAGATTTAATTCCAGACGACGCTGTTTTGCCCTGCTGCCTATCAGCTTGCGTAGTTCTTTATCTTTCATGCTGATTGCCTCCTTTTTCGGTATGTATGAATTATAGCATGTACCTCACATAATTGCAATATGCAATATAATAATTATTTTTAAAATTTCATAACGCTTGACAACACAATATAAAACCGCTATACTAACAGCACAACAAAAATTGCATAATGCAATTTATAAGGAGGTGACAAGATGACGGAAAGAAAGATTGCATTATCCATCGAGGAAGCAGCCGACTATACAGGAATTGGCAGAAACACTTTGAGAAAGCTGGTTGAATGGAAGAAGCTTCCGGTATTAAAGGTCGGAAGAAAAGTCCTTATTAAAACTGACATTCTGGAAAAGTTCATGGAAGCCAACGAGGGGCGTGATCTGAGGGATAAAGGAAATGTAAAAGCTGTCACAAGAAATGTGGCAACTTAAAAAGGCGGCTTCCTAAGAAACCGCCAAAGGTTCTATCAGACCGAAGCCATGATATACCTACACGCAAGAGGATTATACCATGTGCTTCTCCTGATATGCAACCGGGAACTGTTGTTTATCGGAAAAAGAAAGGATGAAGACGATATGGCGAAATCAACAAAGACTTATGAAGAAAGAATACGTGCATTAGAGAAAAAGGAACAGGAAAGCATTGAAGCTACAAAAAAGCTCATAGCACAGCGGAAGGAACTGGAAAAGAGAAAGAAAGCGGAAGAAGGTAAAAAACGAACCCACAGGCTCTGTCAGATTGGTGGCGCAGTGGAATCGGTTCTTGGCTGTCCGATTGAGGAGGAAGATTTACCAAAGTTGATAGGCTTCTTAAAAAGGCAGGAAACAAACGGAAAGTTTTTCTCAAAGGCGATGCAGAAAGAGCCACTTACAGATATGGAGGAAGTGTAATGGCGGAGGGAGTGGTTTTTCCATTCCCTTCATTGCCTTTGAATGAAGGGCGCACTTATGGACAACCAGAGGTCGTCCTTATAAGTTTGCCACAAGTGGCAACCGGTCTGCGCTTACGCTTGCCGGGCTCGTTCCGTCGGCGGGGCTTTCAGCCAGACCTGCTCATGCCGCAGGGGGCACTCTTGCGCAGAGGGCGTTCCGACAGCTTCACTTCTGCAAAACCAGAAGAAGATGCTGTCGGAAATCAATGCCGGATACGGCAGAAAGGGGGAATCGTATCATGGCGATATTTCACTTTACAGTAAAGATTGTCGGGCGCAGTAAAGGAAAATCTGTCATATCCGCATCGGCATATCTTAATGGAGATGTGATGAAGAATGAGGAAACAGGCAGAATCAGTTACTATACTTCCAAAAAGGAAGTCGTCTACACCAGTCTGATGATGTGCGAAAATGCACCTCCTGAATGGCTGCATGTACCGGAAGAAAATATAAAAAGGGTTCAACAGTCTATCCGTTATAAAAGAGCGGACGATAAAGAAGCCGCACTGGAAAAATTTAAAATCACATTTCAGAAACAGCGGTTATGGAATGAGGTCTTGAAGATAGAAAAAAATGCAGATGCACAGCTTGGACGCTCATTTGAATTTTCCTTACCGAAAGAATGGAGCAGACAGGAACAGATTGATTATACAACCGAATATATTCAAAAAACTTTCGTAGATAAGGGAATGTGTGCCGACTGGAGCATACACGATAAGGGTGATGGAAACCCACATGTGCATTTACTTGTAACCATGCGACCATTCAATCCGGATCATTCATGGGGCAGCAAAGAAGTCAAGGACTGGGATTTTGTCAGAGATACTGACGGAAATATCGTGGTTGATGAATCCCACCCGGACTGGTGGCAGGATAAGAAAAATCCTGACCGGCATGGAATCCGCATTCCGGTACTTGATGAAAACGGAGTACAGAAAGTCGGGGCAAGAAACAGAAAACAATGGAAACGGGTTCTGACCGATGCTACCGGCTGGAATGATCCAAAGAATTGTGAGTTATGGCGAAGCGAATGGGCTAGGATGTGTAACCGGCATTTATCCATAGACAATCAGATTGACCACCGCTCTTATGAAAGACAGGGCAAATTGAAAGTCCCTACGATTCATGAGGGTGCAGATGCAAGGAAGATTGAGGAAAAATATCTCACCGGGCAGATAAGGAAAGGTTCATGGAAGGTCGAGGAAAACCAGATGATAAAAAAACAAAATGCACTGCTGCAAAAGGTAATCACAACCTTTGGTAAGGTATCCGGTGCATTGTCAATATGGAAGGAGTGGTTGAATGACATTAGAAGAAAGCAAAGAAGTAATTCCCATGATGGAAGCAATGATTACACAGATAGAGGAACAGCAGAATATCATGGCAGAGATGCTTCAGGAGATACAGGAAAAGGACGAGAAGCTGATGTGCTTTCAGGAGCAGGAAGAACGATTGCAGCAATTAGAGAAAGAATTGTCAGAGCTGCTACAAATCTTACCGAATACAGAAGAACTGTTGATGCTTCTGGAAGAAAAGACAGACCAGATACAGAAACTCACAGACGAAAATCAGCAATGGCAGGAATTGGCACAGAAATTAAACAGCGAGAACCGGCTATTGCAGAAACAGAACAGCGAATTACTGAACTTGAACAGCAATTAGAGAAAGGAAGGTCGATTGATGAACGAATTAAGAAACTCAAAGAGCGACGATCAACTGGAAGAGTTGCTTCTGCTGACAGAGCAGATGCAGGAAGAACTCGACCAGAAAGACAGGACTATCCGGGAACTGAAAATGCAGCTCGACGAATCGCTGACCTTGAACGAGAGGTTAAACAGCGAGAACAGAGCAGGGAACATTCAAGCCTTAAAGAACGACTTGAGGAAAACAAAAGAATTGTTGCAGAGCGAGAAAGAGAAAACGCACGCTGCCGAAATCATGACAGAGGAATGTCAAGATAAGCTAAGGCAGGCAGAACAGGAACGGGACTATGCACTCTCTCATCAGAAAAAAGTAGAGATACCGGTTGAAAAGCCGGTACTCTATCAAAAGTGTGGGAACTGTAACCTGACAGCTTATCTGAAAGCCAAGGAAAAGTATGATACGCAGAGAGAAAAACTGGCAGGCAGATATAAAACAAAAACAGCCATGTATGAAGCATTGATGTTTCTGCTGATATGGTATTCCGTATCAACTACTCTTTTTCAGATGATACGGTCAAAAATATTTATTTCTGATTGCGTGGTATTCTTTGATACAATCGCCACTTTTATACAGACCATTGCAGGGTGGATTATACTGACAGGAAAGAACATGGCACAGATTAGTAATGGAATATCCAATCCTGTCGTTGCCGGAATTGTATATTGGCTGATAAGAATACTGATCTGCGGTGGATGTTTGGTGGGTGCTGGAATACTTGTAGCATTTATAGAGATAAAGATTGCAGAGTTATATAAGAAGTGCTGTTGGGATATGATTACCATAATGGTAATACTTATAAGCATGGCAACAGCTATCTACTTTGGGAAGTGGATAAAGACAACATTGCCAATCAATCTGCTATTTCTCTTATTATTCGTGCAACTGGTATATGTTGGAATCAGGTGGTATGTAAAGGGATGGCGAGAAACAAGGGGATATCATTAAAACAAAAATACCGATATTTTATTGGTACTATATGCCTTTACTTTCGTGCTAATATATATTATCATATTAGCATGAAAGGAGAATGCGTATGACTCAATTTGAACAATTAGATTTATTGCTGAATGAATATGGAGGAATAATTCAGACCTTTCAAGTTATAGATAATGGAATTAGTAAGCCTGTATTTTATTCTTATGTAAAAGAACGAGGATTGGACCAAGCTGCTCATGGTGTGTATGTATCACCAGATACATGGACAGATGCGATGTATATTTTGCATTTACGTTGTAGTCAGGCTGTGTTTTCTCATGAAACTGCATTGTTTTTCCACGATTTAACAAACAGAGAGCCTTTGAAATATACTATAACTGTAAGAACCGGGTATAATCCGAGCCGTTTGCAGGAAGACGGTTTTCAAGTGTATACAGTTAAAAAGGATTTACATGAAACAGGGATTACGATTATGCAGACACCATTTGGGCATTCAGTTCCGGTTTATGATATGGAGAGGACAATTTGTGATCTGCTTCGCAGCAGGAACAATATAGAAATGCAGGTCTTTCAGGATGCCTTAAAGCAATATGCCAGACGCAAAGATAAAAATTTGAGGACACTTATGAAATATGCATCCATGTTTCATGTTGAAAAGATATTAAGACCATATTTGGAGGTATTACTTTAGATGATAACAACAGCAAGGCAAATATCTTATAACGATAACGAAAGGACTATAATTCATGAGCAGAATACTTTTGTTGGAAGATGACACAATGATTGCTTCGGGGATTCTGTATGCACTTGAGTCAGAAGGTTATGAAACAAATCATGCCACACGTATAAAAGATGCCAGAAGTTTAATTGAACATTATAAGTTTGACCTGGCAATTATAGATATGCAGCTTCCGGATGGAACTGGATTTGATGTAAGTGAGATATTAAAAAACAATGGTGCCTGACACAATAAATCACAGCTTCCTGTAAAAGCGCAATCGAAAACAGTTGCAAATTGAAAGTGCAATCCAATATGGTTGCGAATAGAGTCATAAAATGTGAATTACATTGAAATTGATGTCTGAATATGATAGAAATTGGCACATGGAACTCACACGACAGGAATGGTAACGGTAGTCATGGCAATCGGCTTTATCTGCGTGAAGAATGTACCAATCGGAAGAATCTGTATCGCAGTTGTGTGGGTATGCCACCTGTTATACTTCTTCTTAAGAGTTAAGACAGAAAAGCCTGAAGCTGAAATGGCAGAAAGCGTAGAGTAAGATGGACAAAGTAGAAAAGAAACGGCAGAAAGAACAGTATGTCGTGGAAGAGATGATCCGGCTGTATTGCCGAAAAAAACATCCGAAAGAAAAAAGACAGGAAGGGCAGATGTGTCCTGACTGTCAAAAACTTTCGGATTATGCAAAACAAAGAAGTCAAAAGTGTCCATTCATGGAAGAAAAGACGTTTTGTGCGAATTGTAAGGTACATTGTTATAAGCCGGAGATGAGAGAACAGATCAGGCAGGTTATGCGGTTTTCAGGACCAAGGATGCTGTTGTATCATCCGGTGCTTGCTATCTGGCATCTGGTGTGTAGCAACAAAGAGAAGAAAAAGTAAGGAGTTACTTATGATTAAAACAAGACTGGTGGGGCTGTTGTCCCACGCAAAAAAGTATATCGTGTATACGATTTTGTGGCAGTGGGCAGCCCTCCTGTCGCAGGTATTGGCAGTCTTTTCTATCGCAGATTTACTGGAACGGGTAGTATACCGGGCAGTAACCGTACCGATCATTGAGCGGACAATACTGATTTTAGTTCTGGTTGTGGTGATCCGATTTATCTGTGAACGGATGGGAGCAAGGTCTTCCTATCTGGCGTGTGTGGATGTAAAGCGGATTCTGCGTGAAAAGATTTATGAGAAAATGTTAAAGCTGGGAGCTTCCTACAGTGAGCAGGTATCCTCTTCGGAGGTCGTACAGGTGTCAACTGAGGGTGTGGAGCAGTTGGAAACATACTTTGGAAAATATCTTCCACAATTATTTTACAGCCTGATCGCACCACTGACCTTATTTATCATTCTTTGCAGAGTGAGCCTGAAAGCGAGTGTGATCCTGCTGATTTGTGTACCGCTGATCCCGATTTCTATCGTGGTGGTACAGAAGATTGCAAAGAAATTACTGAATAAGTATTGGAGCATCTATACTGGACTGGGAGATTCGTTCCTTGAGAATTTACAGGGACTTACCACATTGAAGATTTATCAGGCAGACCAGCAGAAAGCAGACGAGATGGATGTGGAATCCCAGAACTTTCGTAAGATTACGATGAAGGTGCTGACCATGCAGCTCAATTCAACCAGCGTGATGGATATTGTGGCGTATGGTGGAGCTGCGATCGGTATGGCGGTTGCGGTATCTGAATTCTTAAAAGGAAATATCAGTGTAGCAGGAACGTTATGTATCGTTCTGCTTGCCAGCGAGTTTTTCCTGCCGCTCAGACTGCTTGGTTCATTCTTCCATATCGCAATGAATGGTATGGCAGCGAGTGATAAGATTTTCAAAATTTTAGATTTGCCGGAACCACAGGCTGGAGAAAAAACACTGCCGGATGGAGCGTTAGATGTTACATTAAAAGATGTGCACTTTTCTTATGAAGAGGACAGAGAGATTTTAAAAGGAATAGGCTTAAATCTTCCGGCAGGAAGTTTTGTATCACTGGTTGGTGAATCCGGATGTGGTAAGAGTACGATTGCCGGAATCCTTGCAGCAATGCTCATGTACGGTAAGGAAGCAAGCAACCGAAAACAAGAGATAGACCGCCAGCACTACACTATTCCGAACCAAAGACCAAAAGATAAGCATTGTGGGAAAATCTAAACTTTTGGATTTTCCTACAATGCCGACTACGGCGGAATCCTTCCCACTCCTTATATCTTTATTTCCGTATACATTGAATTTGTATTTAGTAAATGCTATAATGTCCCTATTCAAATTATAAATGTGTTGAATTAGTTACATGTACATATTTTTTGTGCCGCATAAATACCCTGTTGAGGTTGTCGTTCTTTGTCCAGATGTGGAAACAATAAAAGGAAGGGAACGATACAGGGAGAAAACAGGCTATTCCGGCTTTACGGTTGAAACCTTATACGATACATTTATGCAGACAACACCACGGATCGGCTTTTGGCTGGACAATTCCAACCAAACACCACAGCAGACAGCAGAAACCATTCTGAACGCCAGAAAGTCGGTATGATTGTTACATATAAGGGGAAGAAAAATTTCTTTTAGGTACTTTCTTTCCTAAAACTAATGTGATATAATAGCATCATTCCAAAAAAGGAGTAAAAAATATGCGGCAAGGTATTCTTAAATAAAACTATAATCAAATAGTGGGAACAAAGGATTATGATAGTCCCTTTTGTGGGGGCTTGGTTTTTTGTACCCAATTTAAGAATACTTTTGCCTTATCAATTTTGACATATCCGAAAAACAGCAATCACAAACAGGTGTATGCTGTATATGTGTATGTCCGCAAATTATAATCCCCAGTGGTAAAAGTATTTTACTGCTGGGGATTTTTATGCCCTTTTGGGGCTGTAAAAGGAGGACAATCACATGAAAATAATCAATATTGGAATTCTCGCCCATGTAGACGCAGGAAAAACAACATTGACGGAAAGCCTGCTGTACACCAGTGGAGCGATTGCGGAACAAGGAAACGTGGATAAAGGAACTACAAGAACAGACACTATGATTTTGGAACGGCAGCGCGGAATTACCATTCAGACAGCGGTTACTTCTTTTTGCTGGAATGATTATAAAATCAATATCGTGGACACTCCCGGTCATATGGATTTTTTAACCGAAGCATACCGCTCTTTATCTGTCCTTGACGGAGCTGTTTTAGTCATTTCGGCAAAAGACGGCGTACAGGCACAAACCCGTATATTATTCCATGCGCTTCAGAAAATGGACATTCCGACAATTATCTTTATAAATAAGATAGACCAAAATGGGATCGACCTGCGGCGTGTTTACCAAAGCATTAAAGATAAACTTACCAGTGATATGATTGTCATGCAGGAGGTTTCCCTGTCGCCAAAGATAACCATGACCGATATTTCTGATTTGGACAAATGGGATATGATTATTTCCGGAAGCGATGAACTATTAGAACGATATGTTGCAGAGGATTCTTTGGATATACAGGAATTACAATATGAAAAGTGCAAAAGAACCAGATGCTGCTCTTTGTTTCCTGTTTATCATGGGAGTGCAAAAGACAATTTAGGAACAGAAAAACTGATTGAAGCGATTACAGAAACTTTCATTACAGAAACAGACGATATTCAGTCTGAATTATGTGGATATGTTTTTAAGGTTGAGTATACAGAGCGGAAAAAACGGCTTTCTTATTTACGCCTGTATCATGGGACGCTCCATTTACGGGATACCCTGCTGCTGTCAAAAAAGGAAAAAATAAAGATTACAGAAATGTGTATTCCGTCAAATGGTGAAATCGTCCCGGTTGACCATGCCTGTCCGGGAGAAATTGTTATTTTAGCTGATGATACTTTGAAACTGAACGACATTCTGGGAAATGAAAAACTCCTGCCTCACAAAACACGGATTGATAATCCCATGCCATTACTTCGGACAACGGTAGAGCCGCAAAAGCCGGAGCAAAGGGAAGCCCTGTTAAATGCCCTCACAGAGATTGCTGATACAGACCCTCTTTTGCATTTTGACATTGATACTGTTACACATGAGATTATATTATCTTTTTTGGGAAAAGTACAGTTAGAAGTTATTTGTTCGCTATTAGAAGAAAAATATCATGTGGGCGTGGCTATGAAAGAGCCTTCGGTTATTTATCTGGAAAGACCGCAAAAAAAAGCGAGCTACACGATTCATATTGAAGTGCCGCCGAATCCGTTTTGGGCATCTATTGGTTTGACTGTAACACCGCTTCCTGTTGGAAGCGGAACACAATATAAAAGCGAGGTATCTCTCGGCTATTTAAACCAAAGTTTTCAAAATGCCGTCATGGAGGGTGTGCGTTATGGAATGGAGCAGGGCTTATATGGCTGGGGAGTGACAGACTGCCAAATTTGTTTTGATTATGGAGTTTATTACAGCCCGGTCAGCACCCCCGCTGATTTTCGTTTTCTTGCGCCTGTCGTGTTGGAGCAGGCATTGAAAAAAGCAGGAACACAACTGTTGGAACCATACCTTTCCTTTACCCTTTTTGCACCGCAGGAATATCTTTCACGGGCTTATAATGACGCACCAAAGTATTGCGCAATCATTGAATCAACCAGACTTGAAAAAGATGAAGTTATTTTTAAGGGGGAAATCCCTGCCCGTTGTATTGGTGAATATAGAAATGATTTGAATTTTTATACAAATGGAAGAAGTGTCTGCATTACAGAATTAAAAGGGTATCAGGAAACTTCCGGCGAGCCTGTGTTTCAGCCACGCCGCCCGAACAGCCGTTTAGACAAGATCCGGCATATGTTTCAGAAGATAATGTAACATCTTGCGCAATGCAAACGTTCATTGCTGGCTATTGCGAAATATCATTGATAAAATCAGCATCAGAGAGGAGGAACCATTTTGAACCAGAAACAGACGGATATTACAACAGGAAAGCAAATACGTCATCTGCGAACACAATCGGGAATGACACAGGAAGAACTGGCTGGGAAATTGAATGTTACCCGGCAGGCGCTATCGAATTGGGAGAGAGATGTTAATGAACCCGATTTAAATACGTTGAAAAAAATTTGTTTTCTTTTTGGAGTCCACATGGACGATTTTGCGAAGGAGGTAATAACAAAAATGGAAACATGTGAAAAAAAGAGAAACGACAATTTAATAAGTATGATATGGCAATTGGACTTTTTTATGGTGTCGGGATATTTCTTGGCATTGGTATTTTCTTTGTTGGCGGTTTTATGACAATGTCGGGTGCAGGGTGGGGAGCATCACTATTTGGCGGTGGCTGTTTTTCTCTTGTATTTGGCTTGATATGCCATGCAGTTATTACATTGAGAAGAAATGACAAATGATGACATATCCTGCTTTCTAGTCTTTTCGGTCATATCGCGTAAAAAAGCCGCTGCTTTTGGCTTTCCAATAGCGGCGGCAAAGGGAAATATCCTTTGAATACCTTACAGAAGAAAAGTTTTGCAGCATTATAAAAATAAAAGCCTATACCATTTTGGAAAGAAAAGATACATAATAGTCAAGACGGCAACAATCAGAAGTTATGGAGGGTAACAATGGAATATAGTAAGGAAGATTTAATGGAAGCAAAAAGGCAAATTTTGGGAGTGGGAGAGAACATGGGAACAGAGGAAAGCAAAAAGATCTGGGAGAAAAACGCACAATTTTGGGATGATGCAATGGGTGACGAATCCAATGAATTTCACAGAGAGGTAGTACGTCCCAAAGTAACGGAACTTCTCTCTCCTGATCCTTCGGATTACATTTTGGATATTGCGTGCGGCAATGGAAATTATTCTTCGTATCTTGCACAGAGAGGCGCTTCGGTCGTCGCTTTTGATTACAGCAAAAAAATGATAGAATTGGCTAAAAGACGGCGATCACAATATGCAAAACAAATTGAGTTTTGCGTAGCGGATGCGACCAATAGAGAAAGCTTATTAGGATTAAAAAGAAATCGAGCCTTTACGAAAGCAGTTTCTAATATGGCAATTATGGATATTACGGATATTGAACCGCTTTTTATGGCTGTTTATGAACTATTGGAGGAAAACGGGATTTTTGTCTTTGCAACGCAGCACCCTTGTTTTATCACATTGACTGAAAAATATATGACACCGCACAGTTACTATGATATAGCGATCGAAGGGCAGCCGGAGGAGCAGATTTATTATCATCGTTCCATACAAGATATTTTTAACCTTTGTTTCAGAGCTGGATTTGTCATTGATGGATTTTATGAAGAATGTTTCAAAAACAATAAAGAAATTCCTATGGTAATGATAGTAAGGCTTAAAAAGGTAAAACGTGATAGCTTAAAATAAATTCAAGTTTGCCGGATAAATAGCAAACCCGGCCGAGCCAGTCAACGGTCAAGATGAACGGGCTTCGCCCGCCGTTGACAGCCCCGCCCGGTTTTGCAGTTAGGCAGTCAAGGAGCGACAGCCTAAAGTGCTGCCGCCCCTTACTATCATAAAAAGCAACTACTAACCAGCCACAGCCCTTTTGGGAGGAAAGGGGGATTTTCCATGACCTGTACAGAAGAATATCGGGAACATATCGAGTACACTTTCCATGCCTTTTGCAAAGTCGTTATCCGAAATGCAACGATCAACGCAGCGAGGACACGGAGCAGGAAGCACAAAAGAGAAATATCCCTTGAATACCTCACAGACGAAAAGCACTACCCTTTAGGCACGACAGATGAATATTTCCAAGCCCCGGAGCCGGACGAGGAATACATACTTACCCTTTGCGGCGATACGGTCATTTTCAGCAGCGGTTTACTTGCGGAAGCCCTGTCACGGCTGGACGAACGGGAGCGGGAAATGATTTACCTGTCCTTTTTCAAGCGTATTCCACAGCACGAAATTGGCAGACAGTACGGGCGCAGCCGCAGCACAGCGGGCTACCATATCCGAAAAGCCCTACGGCAGCTCCAAGCGGAAATGGAGGGAATGGCATATGAGAAATAATAGGCTTCTCCCCTATGAAACAATCGTCCAAGCCGCCAGCGGGGAGCCGGAAGCGGTGGGAACTGTATTGCAGTATTACCGCCGCCGCATACAATGTGCCGCCCGTGTGAATGGACGGGTAGACCAAGATACAGAGGACTACATCACCCAGACGCTTCTCACAGCTATTTTCAAGTTCCGCTTTGGGAGATAGCCCTACCGCCTACAACTGAATAACCGCCGCTTCGCCGGCAACCAGAAAGCAGTAAATCTATTCAACAGATTTGCTGCTTTTTTTCGTTCCTGTTTGGCATTTTTGAAAATCCCCAGTATGAAAAAACAAAAGGGAAAATAGCCGCCGCAGTTGGCAAAATCCCTTACTTATCCGTAGAGGGTATCAAAGAAAAAAATACTGCCATTGTCCGCCTATTCCGGCTTGCGTGGTGTTGTAGGGAATAGAGGGGAAATTCTAAAAATCTCCGTCCATTTTGCTTTGCGTGGTGTTGTAGGTAGTGAAAGGAAAATTTTCAAGATAAGCCGGAATAGCGGGTAGCAAAGCCCTTTTGAAACGTTTTGTTAGCGGAAAGGACGGGAGCCGGGGAACGCCGGAGTTTTTCAGAGCAAGATTCTACCGAGGTGCCAAAATTCGCTCTCCGCTTATTTTTGCCCCTGCGGGAATCTTGTTGGGGAGTGCCTTCCCCAAACCCTGCTATGCGCCCTGTCGGGCGAGAAAGGAGGTCACAGACCATGCGAAAGAAATACAATACGCCCCACCGCCGTCATGTGGTAAAGACCCGCATGACCGATGAAGAATACGCCGACTTCACCGGGCGGCTGGCGGCTTATGAAATCAGCCAGTCCGAGTTTATCCGGCAAGCCATACGGAAAGCGACCATACGCCCCATTGTCACCGTTTCCCCGGTCAATGACGGGCTGCTTGCCGCCCTCTCCAAGCTCACGGCAGAGTACGGGAAAATCGGCGGCAACTTAAACCAGATTGCCCGGAGCCTGAACGAATACGGAAGCCCCTACCGGGGGCTGGAAAAGGAAGTGCGGGGAGCCGCCGCCGACCTTGCCGCCTTGAAGTTTGAAGTCTTGCAGAAAGTAGGTGAAGCCGTTGGCGATACTCAAACATATCAGCTCTAAAAATGCCAACTACGGGGACGCTGAAAAATACCTCACATTCGAGCATGACGAGTTTACCATGAAGCCCACCCTTGACGCAGACGGGCGGCTCATACCGAGGGTAGACTACCGCATATCCTCTCTGAATTGTGGCGGGGAGGATTTTGCCGTTGCCTGTATGCGCTCCAATCTCCGCTACGGCAAGAACCAGAAACGGGAGGACGTAAAGAGCCACCACTACATCATCAGCTTTGACCCACGGGACGGCCCGGACAACGGCTTGACCGTTGATCGGGCGCAGGAGCTGGGCGAGAAGTTCTGCGCCGAGCATTTCCCCGGACACCAGGCCCTTGTCTGCACCCACCCGGACGGACACAGCCACACCGAAAATATCCATGTGCATATCGTCATTAACAGTCTGCGGATTGCGGAGGTTCCCATGCTGCCCCACATGGACAGGCCAGCGGACAGGAAAGCAGGCTGCAAGCACCGCTGTACGGACGCAGCTATGAACTATCTGAAAGCCGAAGTCATGGAGATGTGCCACAGCGAGGGGCTTTACCAGATAGACCTTTTGAACGGCAGCAAAGAACGCATTACCGAGCGTGAGTATTGGGCGCAGAAGAAAGGACAGGCTGCCCTTGACAGAGCCAACGCCCCTATTGCTGCGGACGGTATCGCGCCCCGGCAGACCAAGTTTGAAACGGATAAGGCGAAGCTGCGCCGGACTATCCGGGAAGCCCTTGCCGCTGCTTCCGGCTTTGATGAGTTTGCCGCCCTGCTTCTCCGGCATGGTGTGACCGTCAAGGAGAGCCGGGGGCGGCTAAGTTACCTCACGCCGGACAGGACGAAGCCAATTACCGCCCGGAAGCTGGGGGACGATTTTGACCGGGCTGCTGTCCTCTCCGTTTTGGAGCAGAACGCCGCCAGAGCCGCCGAAAAACCCGCAGCCATAGCGGAATACCCCGGCAGTATCAAAGACCGCTTACGGACGAAAAAAGAAGCGAAAAACGCCCCGAACAATGACGCTGTACAGCGCATGGTAGACATAGCCGCCAAGCGAGCCGAGGGGAAAGGACGGGGCTATGAGAAGTGGGCGACCATGCACAACCTCAAACAGATGTCGGCTACCCTCATGCTCTACCAGCAGTATGGCTTTTCTTCCCCGGACGAGCTGGACGCTGCCATTTCCGCAGCCAACACCGCCACGCAGGAGAGCCTTGCCGGACTGAAAGGGCTGGAAGCCGCTATCCGGGAGAAAAAGGAATTGCAGCGCAACCTTTTGGGCTATATCGGCACGAAGCCCGCCCGTGACGGTCTGAAAGCGCAGAAATCGGAGAAAGCCCGGAGAGCCTACCGGGAACAGCACGAAAGCGATTTTATCATAGCGGACACAGCCGCCCGTTATTTCCGGGAGCATGGAATAACCAAGCTGCCAGCCAGCAAAGCCCTGCAAAGGGAGATTGAGCAGCTTACCGTCCAGAAGAACGCCGGATATAACGACTACCGGGAGAAACGCCAGCGGGCGCAGGAGCTTCAGACAGTCAGACGCAATATCGACCAGATTTTAAGGGGCGCACCGAGCCAGCAGAAAAAGCGTGAACAGGAGCGTTAAAGACCGCCCCGAAATGATACCGAAACCCTACAAAAATACAGGTATGATATGAACCCTTACCGCAATACTCCCCGACTTCCAAACGGGGCTTACAGGGCAGAAAAAGCCCGAAAATGATACCGAGAACATACAGAAAATGCCCCCTATCCCGCTACACCGATAGGAACGGCAGAAAGGAGCTTACCATTGCCGAGAATGAGCAAGAAGCGGCGGCTGGAATGGTCTTTCTTCCTCAACCACCGCAACCGTATCACTTACAACGACCTATGCCGGGGCTGCACCCGTGACTGCAAACAGAGCTTCCGGGCGGTTATCATACTATGCCCTCGCTATTATTCCAAACGCTGGAAAAAGGAGGACGCAGCCTATGGCAGATAACCGCAAATATTACTACCTCAAGCTGAAAGAGAGCTATTTTGACGATGATGCAATCGTTCTGCTGGAAAGTATGCAGGACGGCGTTATCTATTCCAACATTCTCTTGAAGCTGTACTTGAAATCGCTGAAAAACGGCGGGAAATTGCAGCTTGACGAGAATATCCCCTACACCGCCCAGATGATTGCGACCATTACCCGCCAGCAGGTAGGTACCGTAGAGAGAGCTTTGAAAATCTTTATGAAGCTGGGGCTTGTGGAGCCTTTGCCAAGCGGCGCACTCTACATGAGCAACATTGAGCTTTTAATCGGCCAGTCCTCTACCGAGGGGGAGCGCAAGCGCAGGGCGCGACTGGCTTTGCAGGAACAAAAAGCCCTGCCGCAGACAGGGGCGGACAAATGTCCACCATATCGAGCGGACATTTGTCCACCAGAGATAGAGATAGAGAAAGAGATAGATATAGAAATAGAAAAAGAGAGAGAGTTAGAAACGGGACACCCCGCCCCCGCCGCCTATGGCAGATACCACAATGTCATTCTTTCCGATACGGAGCTTGACGGGCTGAAAACAGAGCTTCCCGGCAAGTGGGAGTATTACATTGACCGCCTATCCTGCCATATCGCTTCCAGCGGGAGGAAATACAAGAGCCATGCAGCCACGATTTTCAAGTGGGCGCAGGAGGACGCAGCCAAGAAAGCCCCGAAAAAGGGCATACCCGATTATACCTGTAAGGAGGGCGAGAGCTTATGACGAATGGATTTGATGAAATGATTTTGAATATGACCGACACCACGCCGGAGCCGGAGGACTACACCGGCGAGGACGGGCTTTTATACTGCGGGAAGTGCCACAAGCCCAAAGAGGGCTATTTCCCCAAAGAAACCGCCGCATGGCTGGGGCGTGACCGCCACCCGGCAGAATGTGACTGCCAGCGGGCAGAGCGTGAGGAACGGGAAGCCGCAGAGAAACAGCGCAGTCACCTTGAAACTGTCGAGCGGTTGAAGCGGCGGGGCTTTACAGACCCGGCTATGCAGGGCTGGACGTTTGAGAACGACAACGGCAAGTGCCCGCAAATGGAACACGCCCATTTCTATGTGGAGAACTGGGAAACCATGAAAGAGCGCAACATTGGCTATCTGCTATGGGGCGGCGTTGGCACAGGCAAGAGCTATTTTGCGGGCTGTATCGCAAATGCCCTTATGGAGCGTGAAATCCCCGTGTGCATGACAAACTTTGCATTGATATTGGGTGACCTTGCCGCCAGCTTTGAGGGCAGGAATGAATATATCTCCCGACTTTGCAGCTTCCCGCTGCTTATCCTTGACGATTTTGGAATGGAACGGGGAACGGAATACGGCTTAGAGCAGGTCTACAACGTGATTGACAGCCGTTACCGCAGCGGCAGGCCGCTGATCGTCACGACTAATCTCACGCTGGAGGACTTGCAGCACCCGGAGGACACCGCCCACGCCCGCATTTATGACCGTCTGATTGAAATGTGTTCTCCTGTCCGCTTTACCGGGAGCAACTTCCGAAAAGCCACGGCGCAGGAGAAAATGGGACAACTGAAAAAGCTGATGAACAGAAAGGAGAGCCGCCTATGACCAACACCCCAAAGAATGACCGCAGCACCCGCCGCCCGGATTGCGTGACGGAAATCCGCATAGGTAATTCTGTCCTTGTCGTTTCCGGCTATTTCAAGCAGGACACCACCGCCACCGCCGCCGATAAAATGCTGAAAGTGCTGGAAGCGGAAGCTGCTACACAAAAATCGGCAATTTGACGGGACGTAAAGAAGCAGAAAGGACTGTACAGCCAGCCCCGGCGTGTGGTATGATAGTCATACGGAATAGTGGGGCTGGCTGTCGGAAATGGAGGACACTATGTTAAGACAGACCACCCGAAACCTTATTACCGCCCTTTATCCGAGATTATCCCACGAGGACGAGCTGCAAGGTGAGAGCAATTCTATTTCAAACCAGAAGCGTATTCTTGAAACCTATGCGAAGCAGAACGGCTTTTCCAATCTGCAATGGTACACAGATGACGGTTATTCTGGGGCGAACTTCCAAAGACCCGGTTTTCAAGCCATGCTTGCGGACATTGAAGCCGGAAAAGTCGGCACCGTTATCGTCAAGGATATGTCACGGTTAGGGCGAAACTATCTGCAAGTGGGAATGTATACGGAAATGATTTTCCCACAGAAAGGCGTCCGCTTTATCGCTATCAATGACGGAGTGGACAGCGCACAGGGCGACAATGATTTTGCCCCTCTGCGGAACATTTTTAACGAATGGCTGGTGAGAGATACGAGCAAGAAAATCAAAGCAGTAAAACGGTCTAAGGGTATGAGCGGGAAGCCCGTCACGAGCAAACCCGTATACGGCTACTTTATGGACGAGGACGAAAATTTTATCATTGACGGGGAAGCCGCCCCTGTTGTGCGGCAGATTTACAGCTTGTGCCTTGCCGGGAACGGGCCGACCAAGATAGCCCGTATGCTCACAGAGCAGGAGATCCCCACGCCGGGAACGCTGGAATACCGTCGGACGGGAAGCACCCGCCGCTACCACCCCGGCTATGAGTGCAAGTGGGCGACCAATACCGTGGTACATATCCTTGAAAACAGGGAGTACACGGGCTGTCTGGTAAACTTCAAGACGGAGAAGCCGTCCTACAAGACCAAGCACAGCGTAGAGAACCCCATTGAGAAACAGGCGATTTTCGAGAACCACCATGAGCCTATCATTGACACCCAGATGTGGGAGCGTGTGCAGGAGTTACGCAAGCAGCGCAAACGCCCGAACCGCTATGATGAAGTGGGCTTATTCTCCGGCATACTCTTTTGTGCCGACTGCGGCAGCGTCCTTTACCAGCAGCGTTACCAGAACGCCACCCGCAAGCAGGATTGTTATATCTGCGGGAGCTACAAGAAGCGTACCCGTGACTGTACGGCGCACTTTATCCGCACCGACCTGTTGACCGCCGGAGTGACCGACAATCTGCGGAAAGTCACCAGCTATGCAGCGAAGCACGAAGCCCGGTTTATGAAGCTGCTGATCGAGCAGAACGAGGACGGGGGCAAGCGCAGGAACGCCGCAAGGAAAAAGGAGCTGGAAGCCGCCGAGAAGCGTATCAGCGAGTTATCCGCTATCTTCAAGCGGCTGTATGAGGACAGCGTGACCGGGCGCATTTCAGACGAGCGTTTCACGGAGCTGTCGGCAGACTATGAAGCCGAGCAGAAAGAACTGAAAGAGAGAGCCGCCGCTATCCGGGCAGAGCTTTCCAAAGCGCAGGAAGCCACGGTAAACGCAGAAAAGTTTATGAATGTTGTCCGCAAGTACACCAGCTTTGAAGAACTTACCCCTACCCTTTTGCGTGAGTTTGTGGAGAAAATCGTTGTGCATGAGTGCAGCTATGACGAGAACGGCACACGCAGACAGGACATTGATATTTATTACTCTTTCGTTGGCAAGGTAGACCTGCCCGAATGACCGCCCGACCTATCCGGCGCAATGCGCAAACGCCGGATAGGAACGGCAAAATTTTTTACACTTCTACTACTTCTTTATCACACATCAGCAAAAGAACCGGGGATATAACGGAGAAATCATCATCGGTGGCGTACCGCTTAATGAAGTGAATGAAACCAATCTGATGCAGAGGGTTGTTCTGGTTCGCCATAACAGCTACCTGTTCAAAGGTACAGTAGAAGAAAATCTGAAGATGGCAAAACCGGACGCAACGAAAGAAGAGATGGAAGCTGTCCTTCAGAAAGTGAATCTCTTAGGGTTCTTACAAACACAGGATGGCTTGCAGACACAGTTGTTGGAAAAAGCAAGCAACCTGTCCGGCGGTCAGTGTCAGAGACTGGTAATTGCCAGAGCATTGCTTCGGACAGACAGTGCGGTTTATATTTTTGATGAAGCTGCATCCAATATCGATGTAGAAAGTGAAGAACTAATCATGAATGTGATTCACGAACTGGCAAAGACAAAGACGGTACTTCTGATCTCCCACAGACTGGCAAATGTCGTGAAGTCTGACAAGATCTATTTCTTAAAAGACGGAGAAATCAAAGAAAGCGGAAAGCATGACGAACTGATGAGCCAGAATGGTGCGTACAGACATCTGTATGAAAGCCAGATGGCACTGGAAAACTATGGAAAAGGAGGAATGGCATAATGAGTGAAAATACGAATACAACAAAACGCAGAAGTGCCATCCAGATCATGGGAAGTCTGATTGGTCTGGTAAAACCCTTGCTCCATATCATGCTGGCAGCAATCATCCTTGGAACATTGGGTTATTTATGTGCAATCTTCCTGACGATACTGGCAGGACAGGTTATCATGCATGGTCTTCTGACAGGAGTAGCCGGAATGATTGTTCCGGTGGACAATATGTGGCGGGTATTTACTCCAGTAAAAACGATTATTACAGTCATGATCGTAATTGCAGTGCTTCGTGGAATCCTGCATTATGTGGAACAGTATTGTAATCATTTTATCGCATTTAAGTTGTTGGCAATCATCCGTCACAAAGTGTTTGCGGCACTGAGAAAGCTCTGCCCTGCAAAATTGGAAGGACGGGATAAGGGAAATCTGATCTCGATTATTACAACCGATATCGAATTACTGGAAGTGTTCTATGCACATACCATTTCTCCGATTGCGATTGCAACGCTGACCTCAATTATTATGGTGATTTTTATCGGAAGATATCACTGGCTGGCAGGAGTGATTGCTCTGGTAGCTTATCTGATTGTCGGTGTTGTCATCCCGATGTGGAATGGAAAACGTGGAAGCCAGAAGGGAATGGAATTTCGGACAAACTTCGGAGAACTGAACAGTTTTGTTCTGGATTCTTTACGTGGACTGGACGAGACCATCCAGTACGGACAGGGTGAAAAGAGAAAAGAGCAGATGTCTGAGCATTCCAAAAATCTTGCAGGAATGCAGGAGTCATTAAGCAAAATGGAAGGCTCACAGCGTTCATTTACGAACATGGTTATCCTGCTTGCATCTTTTGGAATGCTTGCACTGACGATCTGGCTGTACGACAAAGGTGCGATGGGATTCGAGGGAATCTTAACCTGCACCATCGCAATGATGGGTTCTTTCGGACCGGTAGTAGCATTATCAAGCCTTTCCAATAACCTGAACCAGACACTGGCAAGTGGTGAGCGTGTTCTTTCTCTTCTGGAAGAGACACCGCTTGTGGAAGAAATTCCGGGTGACGTGGAAACTTCCGGTGCAGAGAGCATGGAACATGAATTTACAGGAGCAGAGGCAGAGCATGTAACATTTGCTTATGATAATGAGGTTATTTTAGATAACTATTCACTGAAATTACAGCCGGGTAAAATCACAGGGATTCATGGTGCGAGCGGCTCCGGAAAATCTACGCTCTTAAAACTGCTGATGCGGTTCTGGGATGTGCAGGATGGAAGTGTATCGGTAGACGGTACAGATGTCCGCAAGATTCCGACCAAGCATTTGAGAGATATGGAAAGTTATGTCACACAGGAAACGCACCTGTTCCATGATTCGATTGCAAACAATATCGCAATCGCAAAGCCGGGAGCATCCAGAGAAGAGATTATGGAAGCTGCAAAGAAAGCGTCTATCCACGATTTCATAATGACACTTCCGAAAGGATATGATACAGAAGTCGGAGAACTGGGTGATACGCTGTCCGGTGGTGAAAAACAGAGAATCGGAATTGCAAGAGCATTTCTCCATGAATGCCCTCTGATCCTGCTCGATGAGCCTACATCGAACCTCGACTCTTTAAACGAGGGAATCATTTTAAAATCATTGAAAGAATCGGCCAAGAAGAAAACGGTTGTCCTGGTATCCCACAGAGTATCCACAATGAACGTGGCCGATGTAGTATATGAAATGGAGAACGGCAGAATTTCTTAATAAATTCTTAGAACTGATAGGGTATCTCCAGAAACTGCAAATCATGATGCATGCCGGATGGAACATACAATCAGCGAAGAATCTTTCCAGAAGATTCAGGAACTGGTGAAGAAGATAAAAAAGAAGATTCATCAAAGGAACAAATGGAAAAACAATGGCAATGCCATAAAGTCAGTTGTTCGAAGTTTTGTTCGATAGCTCAGTTGTTGTCAAATATCCGATATTTTGAACTCAAAAAGCCAAAAACAGGTATGCCAAAAAGACAGATGCTGTCCATCTGCCAAAAAGAAGGATATTCAGTTGCAGAACTTACCGATATCCAAAATGAATTGCGCTGATTCCACGGAGAGGCCGTTGAAACTGCCGGAACCTGTCTTTCACTGCGTGGACATATTTCATCATCAGCCGGATAATATCGATGTGCCTTCCAGAATCCCTGCGCATGAAGAACTTTCTGGCTGTTTTTAATGCTGAAGAAAAGTCAAGTTCATAGAGATACTTGTTGCTGCCATCCCGTTTCTTTTTCAGGTTTTCTTCTGCCGCTTCGTTTGCGATAAAAATGCCGAAATTGCATTGGAACAATTGGTGCCTGACACAATAAACTTGCAATAGGCTGCTTTTTTCTGTTGAGCAAGAAGTATCTTTTAATTCATATTTAGGTGGTTTGTCAATAGCAATAATATTTAATGCATAATCTGATTTAAGAGTGAATTTCAAATTTTAGATTTTCAATAATCATGGGATAAAAATAACAGGGAGGATTATAGTTTTCGGAATAAAGCCGATATATAATATTAGAAACAATAAATAATAAAGAACGGATTCAGAGAAGGAGGACAAAGGATATGTCAATGAATGTGAATACAACGGGTACTGTTTATGGAAGTTATCAGAATACCTACAAGGCAGGTACAGTAGATAAGAAAAAAGAAACAGCGAAAACAACAGAAAATGATAAGGTCAAGAAAAATGTGACAGAAAGTATAGCCGAAAAAAATCTAAGTAAAGAGGCACAAAAAATGCTTAAAGATATGCGTGGCTCAAGAACAGATATGGACTTTATGGTTGCAGATTTTGAAAATGGTGATAATGCTAAAGATATTTTAGCACAAAGTGATAAAGAGTTTACGGTTATTTTCTCAAAGGAAGAAATGGAGAAGATGGCATCCGATCCCAAATATTATGCTGAAAAGATGCATAGTATTGAAGGTGCTTTGCGTATGTCGGATGAAATCAATGCTCAGTTTGGATTTGAAAGAGCATTTGGTAAGACAAACGGAATAGAAAACAGTGCAGATACTGATACAAAAATAACAAAGTTTGGTATTTCTTTTAATAGTGATGGAACTACAACATTCTTTGCTCAATTAGAAAAAACATCAGCTAGTCAGAAAGAATATCTTGAAAAAATTCAGGAAAAGAAAGCTGCGGAGAAGAAAGAGGCGAAGAAAAAGGAACAATTAAAGCAAATTGAAGTAAAAAAAGCTACTGTTCAAGCAAATTCAAAAGATGAACTTTTGGATAAAATTAAAAATATTGAATGGAATTCTATCAAACCAGAGGATAATAAAATCGGTGGAAGATTTGATTTTTCAATTTAGTATATTTAGATGGGGATGATTACATAAAGTATGGAGGTAGATTCATTATGAGAAAACGTTTTTTTTCTATTATTGTATGTGTTGTCATGCTTTTTACAATGAATGTCACAGCTTTTGCGGCAGAAACTCAGGAAAATTATTCGGAGACGGAGAAAACAATGACATTTGAAATAACTCCGACAGCATTAACTTCTGGATCATCACGACATTCTGTTGGAATGTTAAATTCCTTTTTTGGAACAAATGATACAGTGGCAACTTCCGCTCTTGGTTCTTTTACAATCAGCAGCACATCTGTTCCGTCAGGCTCCACAATCAGTAAAATAGTGGTTACATCCACAAAAAGTAGTGGAAGTAGTGGAAACATCGAATTATTTGTTGCTAAAGATGAGGATAATGGAGATGGCACATTTGACAGATATACAGACAGCAAAAGTTGGAATAGTTCTCTTACTTTTGCAGATTTTGGCAATTATAATTTAAGCCCTGTTGGAAATTATTATGTTCAATTTGAATCTACAAGGTATTCAACGGGAACTGTTGCAGCAGCAACATTAAAAAATATTTATGTCACAGTATACTATCATTAAAATTTTATAATCCCCATTCTAAACAAGCAAAGATGTTGTTATTCAGTTAGCAGCATCTTTGCTTTTAATTGTATAATTGATATGACTATTGAGTTAGAATGACATTGATAGCGATAGAAAGCTATATATTACAGAAGCAGACTTTGATAAAAAAGCATTTGAGAGATTATATAAATTGAATATTATATAATCAGAGGTATATAGAACATGCACAGAGACACTATATTTCAATATGAAACAATGGTGCCTGACACAATAAAAACGCATAGCCAAACTTCGCTCGGTATAACTGCCTGATTGTGTCGAAATTCGTATTTTATCAATTATATCTGATAAAACTGGATTTGCGGTATTGAAAATCAGTTATAGCCGTGGTACCATATAGACAGTTTCAGAAGGGAGGCTGGTCTACATGATTAAACGAGAAATTTATATGAGCCGTATCCGTCCTTTTATCGGAAATGAGCTGATAAAGGTTCTGACAGGGATTCGCCGTAGTGGAAAATCTGTCATGCTGAGCCTGATCCAAGAGGAACTTGCCCAAAACGGGGTCCAACCAGAACAGTTTATTTCCCTGAATTTTGAGAACATGAGCAATGCACACCTTTGTACGGCTGTTGCATTGCATGATGAAATCCTTCGCAGAACAAAAGAAATCAGCGGCAAGGTTTATCTGTTCTTCGACGAAATCCAAGAGGTGGCTGATTGGGAAAAATGTATCAACTCTTTCCGGGTGGAGCTGGATTGTGATATATACATTACCGGTTCCAACGCCAAGCTGCTTTCCGGTGAGCTTGCCACTTATCTTGCCGGACGGTATGTGGAGTTCGTGATTTACCCGTTTTCATTCAGAGAGTTTATGGAGCTGTATCACACCGTTTACGAAGGTGCAGACGAAAGACAATGCTTTACAAAATATCTGACGCTGGGAGGAATGCCCTATTTGAGCAACCTTCGCTACGACGATGCCGCCAGTCGTCAGTATTTGCGGGACTTGTTCAACTCCGTAGAGCTGAAAGATATTATCAAGCGAAACAATATCCGTGATGTGGATATGCTGGAGAGAATTATTGCTTATATAACTTCCAACATCGGCACTACCTTTTCTTCCACAGCCATTTCCAAGTATCTGAAAAGTGAAGGGCGCTCCGTTTCACCAGAAACGGTACTGAACTACATCAAAGCCTGCACGGACGCATTCCTGTTTTATCAGGTGAAGCGCCAAGACCTCCAGGGAAAGAAAATCCTGACCGTCAACGAGAAATACTATGTTGCAGATCATGGTGTCCGGGAAGCCGTGTACGGTGGCAACATGAAGGACATTAACCTTGTCCTTGAAAATGTTGTCTACATGGAGCTGCTGCGCCGTGGTTATTCTGTGACTGTTGGGAAAGTCTCTGACAAGGAGATTGACTTCGTATGTGAAGATCATGGGAAAAAGCTGTATGTTCAGGTTTCCTATCTACTTGCCTCGGAGGAAACCATCCAGCGTGAGTTTGGGGCGTTTGCCGGTGTTCGTGACAATTTCCCGAAATACGTTGTAACGATGGACGAACTGGATATGAGCCGAGATGGAATCAAACACCGCAATATTCGTGACTTCCTGCTGGCAGAGGAATGGAACTGAAATGTTCTTCTTTCACCAGAAGATATGCAGAAGTTCTTCCAATGCCGAGAATGAAAAAACAATGGTGCCTGACACAATAAATATTATGATATGTCTGTATTTAACCGCTGTATAGAAACCGGGAATGTTCTCTTAATACTGGAATGTTGGCAGGATGTCCACCCGGCGCTTGTCAGTATCCCAGTGAAATGGGAATACAGCTCGCCGTATGGACTTTTGTATGCTCTGAATCCGCCGGATGATGTTATGCAGTTTGAAAACAATGGTGCCTGACACAATAAATATTGTATAAATGTCAATGCTGTTGTGGTACATGTTGTATTCTGCGTAAATGGTATTCATGTTGTGTCTCCTTTAAACCAATAAAAATATAGAAGCATTTCAATCAGTTCACAATGTCACTTTTATTTTGTGTTATACTGTTTTATATAATTTTCTTGCCCTTGTTTTTGCCCTTATCAGAGTTCGTAAACACTGGTGGGACGATATAACGCAAGGGAAACAATAAGGGAAAGCTCACCTGCGATAAACTTTGTGTTTTCAAGGGATTGAGAGATATTTGATAATAAAATATAACAGTTATTAAATCCCTTGGAATATATGAAATCTCAATTCAAGTTTGCAGAACGGATGAGCAAAGTAGAAAATCATAAGCTGGAGGACAATAATATGCTTATAGATTTTAATAAAACGAAGGAAATTACAGTACCGGGAATGAACAACGGAACCGGTATGATGACAGTGAAGATGTATATGGATGCGCAGGACAAGATTATCCTGTGCGCGATTCATAAGGGGGGGGGATTTTTTTGAAAAATGAAATTGTTTTATTTACAGATGGCGATATAAATATTGAAGTTGAGTTAAGTCCGGAATTAGAAACAGTTTGGCTAACACAGAAACAAATGGGAGAATTGTTTGAAGTAAAACAGGCAACGTTAAGTGAACATATCAATAATATTATATCGTCAGGCGAGTTGGATGAGACTTCTATCGGTTTTTCCGATAAAAGTTCCGGAGGACGAAAACCTAAGATATATAATCTTGATATGATATTATCTGTGGGATATCGTGTTAATTCAAAACGAGGCATCGCATTTCGTAGATGGGCTAATTCTGTTTTAAAGAAATATGTGATTCAAGGTTATGCTATTAATGAAAAACGCTTGCAAGCGCTTGAAAGAACGGTTGATATTCAAACAAAGATGCTTGCAAGCACATTGGAGGTTGAAGAATCAGACATTCTAAAGGCTGTTACCTCGTATACAGATGCATTAATGCTTTTAGACCAATATGATCATCAATCTCTTAAAAAACCAGTGGGAAACAGGCCTATATATAAAATAACATATGAGGAATGTAAAAAAATGGTATAGTTGAGGGTATTTTGGCAGCAGTTTATCAGAGTGTGTTTGGTGGAGATGTATATCCGTCATTAGAGGAAAAAGCTGCTAATTTATTATATTTTATGATTAAGGATCATCCATATGCAGATGGATGTAAGCGAATAGCAGCATCGTTATTTTTGGAATTCCTTGCTCGGAATAATGCTTTATATAGAGATGATAATAAGATAATCAGTGATGGAGCATTGGTTGCGATTACGCTTATGATTGCAGAGTCAAGACCAGAAGAAAAAGATATAATGGTGAATCTTGTAATGAATTTTTTGACAATGTAGTTAGTTCATGAAATTTATTATTTAATGAAATTGGTAAATCGGTATTTAAGGAGCATATATGAAGAAACAACAACTTTCAGCGGAACAAAAAAGATTAGAAACAGATCTTTGGATTATAGCTTTGGTAACATTGGGAGTTTTCCTATTTTACGCTGCAACAGGTAAACAACTAATGAGTTTTGTTGCGAACAGCAATATTTCAGTTATTCCAAGATTATTACTTAATGCGGGAGTACAATTTGGCGTAGCTGGATTGGGAATTACAATCGTTTGCATTTTGCGAAAAGAAAGTTTCACGCATTTTGGATTGATACGAAAAAATATTTTCAAAGCAATCATCGGGACGATTATATGCTTTGTCCCGTCCATCTGTTATATTTTTTTATCAGGTCAATTCAATGGCTACCAATCTTTCAGTATTTTAATCACAGATGATGTAATTGCAAGTGGTATTCCATTTTCAATATTAGGAATGGCTCTTATCGTTCTTGTGTGGGGCTTTTTTGAAGGATTTAATTATGTTGTTATTTGTGACAAAATCAATAGAAGATACCCTACTACAAACGAATGGTTAGATTATGGAGCTATTACTTGTGCAATCGTGTGTATACTTTTCCACCCATTTAGCACTTCTTTTTGGGGGATTGTAGAAATAATTACCACAGTTATTGCAATTTACGGAATGTTAATGGTAAAGAAGAAAACTGGCAACGCATGGGGGTGCGTATTTGCCTTTTGTTTTATTTGGAATGCCATATAAATTCAAGCTTGTTGTACAGAGATGAGCCTCTGGAGATTAAAAAATGAAATTGGAGCTTGAAGCGAGAAAGGGGATAGGTATGCGGTTAGCGTTAGTTCAAATGCCGAATTACGGCAGTAAGGATGAAAATTTATATAAAAGTTTGCAGGCAATTGAGATTGCGTCAAAGCAAGGGGCAGACCTTGTACTGTTCCCAGAAGTACAGCTGACAGAATTTTTTCCACAGTATCCAGGTCAGGATGCACATAAGTATGCAGTAACAATTGAGGGAGAGACTGTAAAAAAATTTTGCGACATATGCAGGAACAATAAGATTTCGGCAGTACCTAATCTATATCTTCTTGAAAATGACAGGACATATGATGCAAGTATTTTCATTGATAAAAACGGTGAAGTAAAAGGCACGCAGAAAATGGTGCATATAGCACAGGCAGAGCAATTTTACGAGCAGGATTATTATACGCCATCTGATGAGGGCTTTAAGGTTTTCGATACGGAATTTGGAAAAATAGGTCTTGTTGTATGCTTTGACAGACACTATCCTGAGAGCATACGGACAGAAGTACTGCGTGGAGCAGATTTGATTCTGATACCGACCGTTAATACAAAAGCAGAGCCATCGCTGATGTTTGAGTGGGAACTTCGGGTACAGGCATTTCAAAACAGTGTTATATTGGCAATGTGTAATCGTGTTGGCACAGAAGGAAATATGTGTTTTTCGGGAGAATCCATAGTCGTAGATGCAAAGGGAGATGTTCTTGCAAAAGCAGACGATACGGAACAGATTTTATATGTGGATATAGATATGCAGGAATCCTTAAAAATACGAAATGCAAAACCGTATACACAGCTTAGAAGACCGGATTTTTATTTATAAGAGCCTTGGGGTCAGCTCCTAATAGACGTATGTCTGGCAATTTGATGCAAATGCTGAAGAGTGGGGTGATACAGTGAAAGCAGAAAATCAGCTGTTGAAACTGAAATCCAGGAACTTCAAAAAACTCTCTCCCTCTTAAAATTCAAGTGCTGGTATTATGAAACGGCAATGAAAGATGGTAACGAAGATGGTATAAATGCCATGTTACCTGACAAGCTTCCAAAAAATATACAGAAACTATATGACGAAGGAACAAAAGAGAGGATACTGTAATGGATATATTAGAGCTTATGAAAGAAAGACACAGCGTAAGGCAATATAAAAATCAGACTATCGAATCATCTAAAAGAGAAGAAATCAACTCCCTGATAAATGCTGTCAATGCAGAGAGTAAATTATCAATTCAGGTTTTTTATGACGAACCAAAATGTTTTAATTCTTTTATGGCTCATTATGGGAAGTTTGAAAATGTAAAAAACTATATTGCTATTGTCGGAAATAAAAATGATCAAGAAAAGGCAGGATATTATGGTGAGAAGATTGTGCTGAAGTGTCAGGAACTTGGCCTTAATACCTGCTGGGTAGCAATGACGCATGGTAAATCAAAAGCAGAAATAAACAGAGGACAGAAACTGCTGATCATTATTTCTCTGGGATATGGGGAAACACAGGGAGTTCCACATAAAGGCAAGAGAATAGCAGAACTTGGAAAGGCAGACCAGAGTACAGAATGGTTTGACAGAGGTATGGAAGCAGTAAGTCTGGCACCTACTGCTGTAAATCAGCAGAAGTTCCTTTTTGAACTGAAAAATGGAAAAGTCACAGCCAAAAATCTTGGAGGATTTTATTCTAAGATTGATCTTGGAATTGCCAAATATCATTTTGAGGCAGTAACCGGGCATGAAGTAAAATGATGTAGACAAAGAAAGATATAGATAAACCGACAGCAGATTTTGAGCGGTATCAGAAAATACTGTTTGCTGAAGCTGCATGGGTTTAAGCTTGAACATAATGTGATAAAAAAGAAAATGATAAGAAAGAGAGGTTATTAATAAATGAATTTTATGAAGAAAAACGGGAGTGGCATTCTTGTCTGCCTTGTGATAGCAATTCCGTCGTGGCTGCTTGGAAAGGCTTTTCCGGTGGCAGGAGGACCGGTGATCGCTATTATAGCAGGAATGATCGTTACCATGTTCTGGAAAAATAAAGGGAAAGCAGAATCAGGAATTAAATGGACTTCAAAGGTGATTCTTCAGACTGCAGTTGTTTTGCTTGGGTTTGGAATGAATCTTGGGGTTATCTTTCAGACTGGAAAGCAGTCACTTCCTATCATTATCTGCACGATCACAGCATCTCTTGTCATTGCGTGGATATTACAAAGGGTTCTCAAGGTGCCGGCGAATACATCTGTACTGGTAGGTGTCGGCTCATCTATCTGTGGAGGCTCTGCGATCGCGGCGACTGCTCCCGTCATAGGTGCAGATGATGATGAGATCGCACAGTCCATAGCAGTGATTTTCTTTTTTAATGTGCTTGCAGCCATTTTCTTCCCCATGCTTGGAAAAGCAATTGGGTTCGATACTATACACGGTGATGCATTTGGGATTTTTGCAGGGACAGCGATCAATGATACCTCATCTGTAACGGCTGCAGCATCAACCTGGGACAGTATGTGGAACCTTGGAAGTGAGACACTGAATAAAGCAGTGACTGTGAAGCTTACGAGAACGCTTGCTATCATACCGATCACGCTTGGATTATCATTTATACAGGCGAAAAAGAGTGTACGGGAAGGAAAGCAGGCCGCAAAGTTCAGCTTAAAACGGGCATTTCCAATGTTTATACTTTACTTTGTGATAGCAGCGATCATCACGACAGTCTGTGTACATATGGGAGTCAATGCGGAAGTATTTAAGCCAATGAAGGAGCTGTCTAAATTTATGATCATCATGGCTATGGCTGCGATCGGCTTGAACAGTAATATGGTACAGCTTATCAAAACAGGTGGCAAACCCATTATCGTTGGTGCTTCCTGCTGGTGTGGAATAACGGTCGTAAGTCTGATCATGCAGCATGTGATGAAGATCTGGTAGGTATAAAAATATGGTATACACATGTGGATATAGGTCACCGTTAGGTGATATTTTGATGGCTGCGGATGAAAACGGACTTACCGGTTTGTGGTTTGAAGGGCAGAAATATTTTGCAGATACACTTCCGGATGAGCAGGTTTCACAGGAAACGCCCGTCCTTACGAAAGCCAAAAGGTGGCTGGATATATATTTCTCCGGTGATGAGCCTGACTTTACGCCTCCGCTTCATCCCTCCGGCTCATCATTCAGACAGGAGGTGTGGAAGATTTTATCAGAGATCCCCTATGGACAGACGGTCACATATGGAGAAATAGCACGCAGAATGGGAGAATTGAAAAATATTCCTCATATGTCCGCACAGGCAGTTGGCGGTGCAGTGGGACATAATAAAATTTCCATTATTATTCCATGTCATCGTGTAGTGGGTGTAAAGGGGAGTCTGACAGGATATGCTGCAGGAATTGACAGAAAAATTTCACTGCTTGAGCTGGAACATGCTAAAAACTACACTGATCAACGGCCGTATATGGTCTTGGCAGCAGGTCTGAAAAAGGCATATGTCCGTCACTATGGCGAATTACTTTAGCGAGGCACGAGGATGATAGAGAAACATAAATATTTCCTTAATTATGGAGAGATACTATTTACATAGGTCAAATAGTAGAGTAATCTTTTTAAAAAATATTCAGAGAATGCTGATAACAGGAAAGAGGTAGATTGATAATGAAGAAGAAACTGATGACGATTGTAATTTGTACAATGCTTTGTGCGGCTTTATTTGCAGGCTGTGGACGGGCGGAAGAAAAGGAATTAACGGGAACGATCGATGAGATAAAGGATTTTATGTTTGTCATTACAGATGAAAATGATACGCCATATAGCTTTACCTTTGAGGAGAAGCCGGAAGGTCTGGAGAATGTCAGCGAAGGGGATACTGTAATCGTAAAATATACAGGAACAATATCTGAGGTGGATCCGTTTGAGGGAGAGGTAATATCTGTTGAAAAAACAGAATAAAACCGTTTAAAGGAGATGTTAAATATTTCACAGAAAAAATCAACAGCTTTGACTGTGCTGCTTGTTCTCACGTTTATTATTGAGGGACTTTTTATAAAAGGCTGTAAAGCAGAAACATTAGGAAAAAGGGATTATGGAGTTTTTTTAAATGTAGATGACTCATCTCTGGAACGGCTTGAAATGTATGAAACGATAGTGATCGATGCGCAGTATTTTACAAAGAAGGACATTGAACAGCTGCATGAAAATGGAACGACCGTATATACTTATCTTAATATTGGTTCTATCGAGAACTTCAGGGAATATTATACGGCCTATGAGGAACTGGCAATTGGCAGTTATGAACATTGGGATGAGGAAAAATGGGTGGATGCAGCAAGCCCGGACTGGCAGAGGTTTATAATGCAGCTGGCACGGGAGCTATATGAAAAAGATGTTGATGGTTTTTTTATTGATAATTGTGACGTATATTATTATGCTCCGCGAAAGGATATTTTTGATGGTCTTACAGTCATCCTGCAGTACATCATGACATTGGGAAAAGAAGTCATCATCAATGGTGGTGATATTTATGTGACGGAATATAAGGAACGTTATGGGACTATTGATCCTATTATGACAGGTGTAAACCAGGAGACTGTATGGAGCCATATTGATTTTGCTAAGGGAACCTTTAACGAGCAGAACAGGGAGGAGAGGGAGTATTTCTGCGGATATCTGGAATCATGTAAGGCAGATGGAATGGAAGTGTATCTGTTGGAATATACAGCCAACCGGAAGCTGATCCGGAAAATAGAAAAATACTGCAGGAAACAAGGCTTTCATTTTTATATTTCAGATTCTCTTGAGCTAGAGTAAACGTTAAGTATATATTTATCAAAAATATATGTATGTTTCCACAGAATAACTGGTGTACAGATGAAGGAAATATGAAATTATCCATTATCAGAAATGCAGTCTTCGCAGTAACCGGTATAGGGGTAATCTGTCTGTATGCTATTTCAGGAAATCAAAGACCTGTGCATATATGTGGATCATTGTAATGGGACTTCAGCTTTTATTTTAAAGCTGAAGCGTAACGAAAAGGCAGGACAATATAATGAAAATAGAAAAATTTGTAAAGCTCATGACAGGCTATTTTGATAATAAAGAACAGTTTACCGCGATGAAAAAAGCCGGGAAGATCTATCCGTATGCACAGCATGTGAATACAGTCTGTAATGATAAGGTAAAAAATATTCCTGAAGATTTCGCGGGAATATTCATAGTAGAAGAAAGCTATTATGAGACGGATGGAAGAAAGCATGCGTCACCACATTTATTTCTTATTACAGAGAGTTGCGATGGGATCCTGCTTTCCTCCTATGAATTACCGGCAGGAGAAGACAAGAATACGTTCTCTTATGCTTCTATGAAAACCGTAGACTATAATGAGCTGAAAAAATCTGAGAAGTTTACACCGGCACTATATAAGGAAACAGATGGCGGCTGGGAAGGTGGCAGTGTGAGTCACTTTTCCCCGGTTATGACCTTCAGGTTATGGGAGAGATTTTCTGAAACATGCCTGGAGGTTTCCGAAAGTATGGAAGTGAACGGAAGGAGAACCTTCGGATATGATGCTCCGATTATATACAAAAGGGTATCAGCTCAACAATAAGCATATTTGATGTGGCAGGAAGAAATTTTTTAATTGGAAGGTGAGAGTTTTCTTAATTTTTTGTACCTATATTTATAGAATCATATTAACCAATACCACCAGTGTAAAGGAGGACACTTTATGAGAAGAAAATTTCTTGCACCGGCTCTGGTTTTTATCATGTGTATAGGTATCACCATGACGGCTTATGCCTCTCCACAGGCGGATCAGCTGCAGAACCAGCCACAATTTACAACCAATGCAACTTCTGAAGAACTATCCATTATCAAAACATTATTTTCTGCTGAGGAATATGCTGAATTATATCCTGATGTGGTAAAAGCCCACGGGAATGAAGAAGCTGCTCTTTGGGATCACTTTGCAGCACATGGGTTATCGTAGGGAAGAGCTTTAAGCAAAAGCTTTCACGTGTTTGCATACCGTGCCGCATATGAAGATCTTCAGGAAGCATTCGGGAACAATATCATTGCTTATTATATCCATTATGCCACTCATGGAATGCAGGAAAACAGATCAATTACAACAGTTCCTCAGGCTGTAAAAGCCGGCATAACGGTAACAGGACTACGCGGACAGGTAATTGCCAGACCGGTACCCGTTGTGATTACTCCGACTGAAGAAACAAATCAGGAAGAAACAAATCACGAAGAAACCGGTAACCCTGTTGTCATACCGGAAACTCCTTCTCCAGAGCCTGTTCCTGTCCCTTCTGCTACTGTATGTACCCATCAATATATAACAAAACAACTGGAGAATATAAGAGCACACGCACCGGTGTGTGAAATCTGTAGATATACAGACGAACAAAAGCAGGAGCCCTGCGAAGCAGCGGACGAATACATAATAGATACGATGTACCACAAGCGGAAATGCAAGGGGTGTGACAGGCTTATGGATTCCGATAAGCATCAGTATCCTACTAACGATTTCAAATGCTCGGTATGTGGATATCAGCATGTGCATAATTACTATTACTTTGTAATAAACAATGATAATAAAAATCATATAAAATCATGCACCTTATGCAACTTCGGCTCTTCGGAACCACATAATATCAGTGCACCAACCAGTTATTCTACTATGGAACATAAAAGACAGTGCTCCGATTGCAATTTCTACTATATGGAACCACATACAACACCGGGAGTCTGTGAATGCGGATATAGTTCTTAACAGCCTTTATTATCTATAATACACCATGAGCAGCTGCAAAATCACTGTGGAAAATTTTGAACTCAACGGGAGTGCATTTTAACTGATGCACTCCCGTTTTTTTAATTGTGTACAAAGCAGGAACGCTTTTGGAACGCGCCGGTTTCTTTGGAGGAACGGAAGCTCTGTATAATAAATAACAACAGGCAGCAGAAAATTGCCTGAAATAATTATTCTGGAGGCATTTAACCATGTACTTTGACATTATCGCAAAAATCGTTTCAGAACGCACAGGCTGTGATGTTTCTGTTGTAAAACCGGAAAGCAGATTTTCTGAGCTTGGCATCGACTCGCTTGATACGGTAGAGCTCCTGATGAATCTGGAGGATGAGCTTGGTATTGAGATCGAATTGGACCAGAAGGTAGAAACTGTTGATGACCTGGATAGGTTTATCCAAAGTAAAAAGGGCTAGTATTATGATCAGGTCAACAATTTGTGAAATGCTTGGTATCGAATATCCAGTGCTTCAAGGTGGTATGGCTTGGATCGCTGACGGAAAACTGGCCGCTGCTGTTTCTTGCGGTGGCGGCCTTGGTATTATTGCAGCAGGAAATGCTAAAGGCGATTATGTCAGACAGCAGATCCAGGCTGCCAGGAGTATTACTGATAAACCTATTGGCGTTAATATTATGCTGCTTAGTCCCTTTGCGGATGAGGTAGCAAAGGTTGTTATAGAAGAAAAGATTGAGGTTGTGACCACAGGTGCAGGTAATCCCTCCAAATATATTAAGGAATGGCTGAGTGCAGGAATCAGGGTAATTCCTGTAGTAGCCTCTGTTGCGATGGCAAAGCTGATGACTCGTCTTGGTGCCTCTGCCCTTATTGCAGAGGGCGGTGAAAGCGGTGGTCATGTAGGCGAGCTTACTACAATAGTACTGATCCCGCAGATTTGTGATGCAACTACTTTACCTGTTATTGCTGCCGGTGGTATTGCCGATGGCAGGGGTGTAGCAGCAGCATTTATGCTTGGCGCACAGGGCGTGCAGATGGGAACCCGTTTTCTCAGTGCAAATGAGTGTACCATCCATCCTGTATATAAAGAAAAAATACTTAAAGCAACTGACCTTTGTACGATGGTAACCGGTAAGCGTTTGGGACATCCGGTCCGGAGTCTGAGAACACCCTTTGCAAGAGAATATTCCAAGGCTGAATATGGTGGAATGCCGGATGAGGAGCTGGAAAAGCTGGCAACAGGGGCATTAAGACTTGCTGTGCAGGAGGGCGACGATAAAAAGGGTTGTTTTCTGTCCGGCCAGATAGCGGCAATGGTAAAAAAAGAGCAGCCGGCAGCAGAAATAGTTAAGGAGGTAATGGAGGAAGCTGAGGCTGTCCTTCTGAAGGCATCACAATGGATAAAATAGCATTTGTTTTTTCGGGTCAGGGCGATCAGTTTCCTGGGATGGGGAAAGATCTGTACGAAGAATATCCGGTTGCTCAAAGGATTTATGATCTTTGCGATAGCATACGGCCTGGAACATCCACCCAGTGCTTCAATAGTACAGAAGAGGAACTAAGGGAAACAAGGAATACACAGCCCTGCCTCTTTGCAATGGAGTTAGCTGCAGCAAGCATTCTGATCGAAAAGGGTGTTGTCCCGGATGCATTAGCAGGATTTTCTCTCGGTGAGGTTGTTGCGGCAACGGTCAGTGGAATATTTGACGATAAAACAGGTTTTCGTCTTGTCTGCAAGCGTGGAGAACTGATGCAGGGCGAGGCTGAGAAGTTCGACACAGCTATGGCTGCTGTTGTGAAGCTGACGTCAGAACAGGTGCAGGATATATGCAGAAGATATCCTGATGTTTATCCTGTAAACTTTAACTGTCCCGGGCAGATCACAGTATCCGGTATTTCCTCTCAAATGACAGATTTCCTTGCAGATGTAAAAGCAGCCGGTGGCAGAGCAATCCCGCTTAAAGTAAAGGGAGCGTTTCATTCACCTTTTATGAAGGCGGCAGCAGAGGCTTTTGAAAGAGAGCTGAACAAGGCGGCTATTAAGGAAAGAAACATAGTACTTTATTCGGATGTGACCGCTGAAGTCTATACCAATGATGTGGCAGGACTGCTTTCCAAGCAGATATGCAGTCCGGTACAGTGGGAAAAGATTATCCGTAATATGATCACAGATGGAATTGATACCTTCATTGAAATAGGTCCTGGCAAAACGCTTACTAACATGATTAAGAAAATAAGTACAGACATAAAGGCTGTAAATGTTATCGAATATCTTGCGGAGGTGGAAGGATGTTGAACGGAAAAACTGCAGTTGTGACAGGAGGCTCCCGTGGCATTGGTGAAGCGATCGTATATAAACTGGCTTCAATGGGTGCCAATATAGCCGTTATTTATGCAGGTAATGCTGCCGCCGCAGAGAAGGTGTGTAAAAAATGCGGCCAGAGTTACAGTGTAGAAGCGCGGGCTTATCAATGCAATGTTGCTGATTTTTCGGCTGTCAAGGAAGCTGTGGTAAAGATCAGGGCTGATTTTGGTGCGGTACAGTTCCTTGTGAATAATGCGGGAATTACGCATGACGGACTTCTCGCCATGATGAAAGAAGAAGATTTTGATGCGGTTCTGGACACCAATCTTAAAGGTGCTTTCAATATGATCCGCCATATGACAGGACTGTTCATCCGGGCACGTGAAGGCTGTATTATCAATATCACATCAGTTTCGGGCATGATGGGCAATGCAGGGCAATGCAATTATTCCGCATCAAAGGCTGGGCTGATCGGACTTACAAAGTCCGTAGCGAAGGAGCTTGCACCAAAAGGTATCCGTTGTAATGCGGTTGCTCCCGGATTTATCGCAACAGATATGACAGGAAATCAGACAGACAATCCTCTTTTGGATATGATCCCACTCGGTAAGATGGGTGAACCAGAGGATGTGGCAGACGCAGTTGCATATCTTGCAACTGCAAAATATGTAACCGGCGAGGTGCTCCGTGTCGACGGAGGCATTGCTATGTAAGGAGAAAAACTATGAGTGAAAACAGACGAGTTGTTGTTACCGGTATCGGTGCAATTACCCCTTTGGGAAACAGTGTTTCTGATACCTGGGAGAATATGAAGAACGGTAAAAACGGCATTGGATCCATTACGCTTTTCGATACAGAAAAATTCAAAGCAAAGCTGGGAGCTGAAGTCAGGGGCTTTGATCCCAAGGAGTACCTGGAGGTTAATGAGGTGCTCCGTACTGACCGCTATGCACAGTTTGCTGTTGCAGCCACACAGCAGGCAGTAGATGATAGCGGTGTTGAAGGCAATGTTGAGCCAGAACGCTTCGCAGTTATCTTTGGTTCAGGCATTGGTGGTATCAGCACCTTTGAAACAGAGCATACAAAGCTGATAGAGAAAGGACCGCGTCGGGTTTCTCCTTTATTTGTGCCCATGATGATCGGTAATATGGCAGCCGGTACGATTGCTATCCGTCATGATTGCCGGGGATCTGTCATGCCTGCCGTTACTGCGTGTGCTTCTGGTTCCAACGCCATCGGTGAAGCAATGCGCCTTATTCGTCACGGTTATGCTGATGCTGTGATCACAGGCGGTGCTGAAGCTGCTATTGTTCCTTCTGCTATCGCAGGCTTTGTCAATATGCAGGCACTCTCCACAGCTGAAGATCCAGATGCGGCATCTCTGCCTTTTGATAAACGCAGATGCGGCTTTGTTATCGGTGAAGGAGCTGTTGCGCTTATTCTTGAAGAGTATGGGCATGCAAAGGCACGCGGTGCAAAAATTTATGGCGAGGTATGTGGCTATGGTTCTACCTGCGATGCCTGTCATATCACGGCCCCTCATCCAGATGCGCGCGGAGGTGCACAGGCAATGAAGGATGCTATGAAAGAAGCCGGATACACAGATAAAGATACTGTTTATATCAATGCACATGGAACGGGTACACCGATGAATGATGTAATTGAGACATCTGCTATCAAGAAAGCCCTTGGAGAAGATAATGCAAAGAAGGCTTATGTAAGCTCCACAAAATCCATGACAGGACATATGCTTGGGGCAGCGGGCGCTATTGAAGCACTGGCTTGTCTTTTTGCACTGAATGAGAGTATTATTCCGCCCACGATCAATTTGGATGAACAGGATGAAAATTGTGATCTGAACTGTGTCCCGAAAATTGCTGTAAAAGCAGATATCACGCTGGCACTTTCCAACTCCCTTGGATTTGGTGGTCATAATGCATGCCTTGCTTTCAGAAAGGTGTAATAAGATGAAAGAAACAAATATCCGCAAATATGCCGAGCTGATGAAGGAGCTTGGGCTGACAGGACTTGAAATTACAGAGGAAAACAGTAAGGTCCGTCTGGAGCGTTCCATTGCAGCGCCTGCAGAAGAAACTTTATATTCTGTTCCCGGTACTGCTGCCAATATGCAGACAGCAGCTGGGTCAAAGGATTATATCAGCGTAAAATCACCTATCGTTGGTATATTTTATACGGCACCGGCAGAAAATGCCGATCCCTATGTTTCTATTGGTGATACAGTGAAAAAGGGACAAACTCTCTGCATTGTGGAAGCAATGAAGCTGATGAATGAGATTGCTTCCAATGAAGATGGTGTCATCTCGGAGATCTGTGTTACTGACGGGCAGGTTGTTGAATATGGAACAGAGCTTTTCCGTATCAGGAGATAGGAATATGAACAGAGAAGAAATAATGACTATATTACCTCACAGGGATAATATGCTGCTTCTTGACGATGCAGAAAATAAGGAGAGTACAGCTGTCGGGCATTATACTGTTCGTGGCGATGAATTTTTCCTTAAGGGACATTTCCCGGATAATCCTGTTGTGCCCGGAGTTATTCTCTGCGAGATACTGGCTCAGTCTGCATGCGTACTGATGAAGGATAAAATGAGCGAAGGGAAACTGCCTGTTTATACAGGGCTTAACAATGTGAAATTCCGTTCTCCTGTTAAGCCAGGGGATACAGTCGAAGCACAGTGCCGTATCAAACGCGCAAAGCATCCTTTCTACTTTGCAGAGGGTACTGTTACAGTGGATGGAAGACTTTGCGCTTCAGCTGAATTTTCCTTTGCAATCACAGGAGTGTAAACTATGTTTTCAAAAATACTGATCGCCAACCGCGGCGAAATTGCTGTCCGTATCATCCGTGCCTGCAAGGAAATGGGTGTGGCTACGGTTGCTGTATATTCTGAGGCGGATAAAAATGCCCTTCACGTGGCTCTTGCCGATCAAAGCTATTGCATCGGTGGTCCCGAGGCTTCGGAAAGTTATCTGAACGAAAATCAAATTATAAGCACCGCTATTTTGGCGGGAGCGCAGGCAATTCATCCTGGCTATGGTTTTCTTTCTGAAAATGCACACTTTGCCCGTGCCTGCAGAAAGAACGGATTGGTATTTATCGGCCCGGATCCCGAAAGCATGGAGCGTATTGGTAATAAAGCACTGTTGAAGGAACTGATTCGAAGTACGTGCCTGACGGTCATTCCCGGAACAAAAACAGTAGCTTCTGCCGCAGAAGCAAGGCAGGCAGCTGACGGAATCGGATATCCTGTTATGCTCAAAGCCTGTGCAGGTGGAGGCGGAAGGGGAATCCGTCTGATTCATTCGGAGGATGAACTGGAGGATGCCTACTATCAGGCAACCAGTGAAGCGGTCAGTGCATTTGGCGACGGCAGTGTGTATCTTGAAAAATATATTTTTCCTGCAAGACATGTTGAATTGCAGATTCTTGCTGATGAATACGGAAATGCAGTGTGCCTTGGTGACAGGGACTGCTCTCTCCAAAGAAGAAACCAAAAGCTGCTGGAAGAAACTCCTTCTCCTGCCGTTAATGACGGGCAGCGTCAGGGGATTATAGAGCTGGCAGTGGATGCTGTAAAAAAAATTGGCTATGTAGGTGCGGGTACGCTTGAATTCCTGCTTGACCGGGAGGGAAACTTCTGGTTTATGGAAATGAATGTGCGGCTGCAGGTTGAGCATTGTGTAACAGAAATGTTGACAGGCTTTGATCTTGTAAAATGGCAGATCCGCATTGCAGCTGGTATACCGCTGAATTTTATACAAAAGGATGTTAGAATAAAAGGCTCTGCCATTGAATGCCGTATCAATGCAGGCAGCTGTGGAGCGCTGGAAATGCTTCATGTTCCGGGCGGACCGTCTGTACGGTTTGATACCTGTCTGGTCACAGGCACTGTCGTATCCCCGTATTATGATTCATTGCTTGGCAAGCTGATCGTATATGCTAAAACACGGGAAGAAGCCCTCCGCAAAATGAGGGCAGCACTTTGCGAATTGGTAATTGGCGGCATATCGACTAACATTGAGGAACAACTGCGGATTGTAGAGGATGAGCGCTTTATATCCGGTAATTATGATTTAGCGTTTATGGGAAACAGGTGATGAAATGGCATTACTTAATTTTTTGAAACCTAAAAATCAATTAGAAGAAGGCGGACGTTCTTCTGCTCCTGTCCAGCGTGATGACGGTGAGCCGGAAAAGAAATGTCCGAATTGTCACAAGGATGTTCCGCTGAGCCGCCTTTGGGCAAATGATCTTGTCTGTTCCTGTGGTTATCATTTTCGTATGAAAGCACGTCAGCGTATACAGATGATCACGGATAAGGGAAGCTTTCATGAGCTATATCCTAATATGAAAGCTGATAATCCGTTAAATTTTCCCGGATACAAGGAGAAGCTTGAAACTGTCCGTGTAGCAAGCAGCGAAAAGGAGGCCGTGGTCTGCGGTACGGCTGCTATTGGGAAACAAAAATGCTGTCTGTTTGTTATGGAACCGTACTTTATGATGGGTAGCATGGGTAGTGCTGTTGGTGAAAAAGTAACGATACTATTTGAGTATGCCGTGCAGCACCGCCTGCCGGTTATCGGCTTTACTGTATCTGGCGGTGCCCGTATGCAGGAAGGTTTATTGTCTCTGATGCAGATGGCCAAAATAAGCGCAGCGGTAAAACGGCATAGTGATGCAGGTCTTTTGTATATTGCTGTTCTTACTGATCCGACAACGGGTGGTGTGACGGCGAGCTTCGCTATGGAAGCAGATATTATTCTTGCTGAACCCGGTGCAACTGTCGGGTTTGCAGGGGCAAGAGTGATTGAACAGACGACAAGGAAGACTCTGCCGGAAGGATTTCAAAAGTCTGAATTTGTACTGAAGCATGGATTTATTGACAGCATTATTCAACGCTCCAGCCAGAAAAAGTATCTGAATGAGCTGCTGAAAATGCATGGTGGAGGATTATGATATGAGCCTGACTGCTTATGAACGGGTGAAGCTTGCCCGTGATAGTAAAAGACCGACAGGGCTTGACTACATTAAAAATGTTTTTGGCGGCTTTATTGAATTTCATGGTGATCGCCGTTTTGCAGATGATCCCGCTGTTGTGGGTGGCATTGCAAAGCTTTGTAATATTCCCGTGACGGTAATTGCAATTGAAAAAGGTCATACGGCAAAGGAGCGTTCCTATCGGAATTTTGGTATGCCTCAGCCTGAAGGCTATCGCAAAGCCCTGCGGCTTATGAGACAGGCTGAAAAATTCGGCAGACCAGTTATTTGTTTTGTCGATACATCCGGTGCATACTGTGGAGTCGGGGCTGAGGAACGGGGACAGGGACAGGCGATCGCTGAAAATCTGCTGGAAATGTCCACGCTTTGTGTTCCGATCATTTCTATTTTAATTGGTGAAGGTGGTAGTGGAGGTGCTCTTGGTCTTGCAGTTGCCGACAGAGTCTGGATGCTGCAAAATGCCGTATATTCTGTCATTTCCCCAGAAGGCTGCGCAAGTATTCTATGGAAAGATGCTGCAAAAGCAGAAATGGCAGCAGCAAGCTTGAAATTAGCGGCTGAAGATGCAAAAAGTATCGGTGTGATTGAACGCATCCTTTCCGAAAATGATATCGGGAAAAAGGAATTCTATGACCGTATCCGCACCCTACTGATGGAAGAGCTAAAAGTATTGTCTGAGGAAGCTGACCTGATTCAGAGCCGCTATGACAGATTCCGTAAGCTGGGTGTAAGCGCAGTTGTTAAGGAGTGAAAATGAGTATATATAAACAATACTGTAGTGAAATTGTTGATGAAAACGGCAGGTTACAAAAAATAACACTGAAATATCCGGATAACTTTAATTTCGGTTATGATGTTGTTGATAAAATTGCAGATGAAACACCGCAAAAACGTGCGCTGGTCTGGTGCAATGTAGAAGGTGAAGAACATATTTTTTCATTTGCAGATATAAAAAAGTACAGCAATCAGATGGCGAATGTGTTTCAAAGTGCAGGAATAGGCCACGGAGACCGTGTTATGCTGATCCTGAAGCGGCACTACGAATACTGGTTTGCTGCAGTGGCACTGCACAAGCTGGGTGCAGTGATGATACCGGTAACGCATATGCTGACGGTCAGCGACCTTGTATATCGCATGAAAGCTTCTAAGGCAAAGGCATTTGTATGCACTACCCAGAACGAGGTCCCCGGAAAAATTACCGAAGCGCTGGAAGAGGCTGGCATGACAGCAAAGCTCTGGTGTGTACAGGGGGATGCAGACGGCTTTGAAAATATGACAGAAGCTATGAAAGAAGCTTCTGAAGAATTTGAACGTGTGCAGACCCTGGCGGCGGATCCTATGATGCTGTATTTTACATCCGGCACTACAGGATATCCTAAAGGTGTAATTCATGATCACAGTTATCCGCTTGCACATATCGTCACGGCAAAGTACTGGCATCAGGCAGAGGAAGACGGCCTGCATTTTACTGTTGCGGAAACAGGATGGGCAAAAGCATCCTGGGGTAAGCTTTATGGACAATGGCTGGTTGGCTGTGCGGTTATGGTGTATGATTTTGATAACTTTGAGCCAAAGCAGCTGACTGCAGTTATCAACCATTATGGTGTAACCTCCTTCTGTGCACCTCCCACAGTTTATCGTTACCTTGTGCGTAAAGGCATTCCTGACATGCCAACACTCAGACATGCGACCACAGCAGGTGAAATGTTAGCCCCTGAGGTGTTTCATAAGTTTACAGAACGTACCGGACTTCAACTCTGTGAGGGCTACGGACAGACTGAGACAACATTATTAATGGCAAATTTCAAAGGCTATGATGCCGTGGAGGGTTCCATGGGAACACCGTCCCCCTTTTACAATCTTGAGCTTCGGGGAAAGGACGGAAAACCTGCAGGGATTGGCGAAATAGGGGAGGTTGTTATTATTCCCGAAAAGGCTGGTAAACAGCCGGGTGTATTTACTACATATTTAGACGATGATGAACAGTACGGATATGTCTGGCGTGATGGGGTATATCATACGGGTGATGCGGCATATATGGATGAACATGGCCATTACTGGTTCCATGGACGTTTTGATGATATCATCAAGACAGGCGGCTTCAGGGTTGGACCTTATGAAGTGGAAAATGTGCTGATGGAGCATCCTGCCGTTGTAGAATGCAGTGTGATCGGCGTACCGGATTCTCTGCGGGGTCAGGCGATCAAGGCAGTTGTTGTTCCTGGGGCAGGGTATGAGCCGTCACAGGAGCTTGAGCTGGAAATTAAAAATTTTTGCAATCAGAAGCTTTCAGAATACAAATGGATCCGTTTCGTGGAATTCATAACTGAAATGCCTAAGACCATCAGCGGTAAGATACAAAAGACGGTGCTTCGTGGTCAGAAATAGCAGGTACCGCATTAGTTGTAATATAACATGGATTGATTTATAATACCGTTGGCAGAGGAGGAAACTCTGTAAAAGGAGATAGTATGAATAACGCATTGAATAACATGGAGAAAATACTTGACCATCAAATATGTGGTTTTCATCAGTATATATTGACATCTCCTGTACACCTGAATTATGTCAGCTGTAATCTGTGTGCAATGCTTGGGATCCAGCAAAATGAACTGTTGGATGACAGAACAGATCTTTATGCAAAAATGGTACATCCTGCAGATCTTGAAAAGTATCTTGATTTTATCCAGAATATAATTCTGAAAGAGCAGACGTTTACAGGTGAGTACCGTCTTATAAAAAAAGATGGTACAGTTATCTGGGTAAGAGATACCGTTACACCCGGGAGACTGGATGATGGAACACTCATCGGGCATTCTGTTTTAACAGATATCACCGATATAAAAAACAGGAATACTGATCTGGTATTTTTGAATGAAACTGTTCCTTGCGGAATTTTAAGATATACCTGTGAAAAACAGCCGAGAATTACATATATCAATTCAAAGATGCTTGAAATCCTGCGTTTTCCAGAAGCAAAAGAGGGGGAAATTGATTATCTGGAAATGTATAAAAGCAATATCTTCCTGATGATCCCCATGGAGGAACGACGCAGATTTTCAAAATATCTGAACCGTGTTTTTTCTGCGGATGCTCCAATCGCCGGAGATATGACATTGCTTTGCTGTGATGGATACCGTGCACATGTTTTCGGGTGGGTTACGAAGTGTGTCAATGAACATGGGGAAGCAGAGTTTCAAAGTGTTTGCATGGATATTACGGAGCGTTATCAGGCACGGAAGGCGAATGAAAGCAAACGCTATCTGCGGGCTCTTACTGATGTTTATGATAAGATTTTTGAATTTAATTTTGATGCCGGCACCGTGAAATGCCTGTATTGTGAAGAGACATCTTATTTTAAGAGATTTGAAAATATAGCAATGCAAATTGAGGATGCACTGGAAAAGTGGCTGATCGCATCCGTAAATATAGAACAGCAGGATATTGTGCGGCATTTTTTCAGGGATTATTGTCAAAAGAGGCTGGATGGAATTGACGGCAGACCGCCGCAAGTCATCTATAAGGCCCGTTCTACCAATAACAGCATCAGGCAATATACGGGTATATTTATCAAAGTTGATGAATCGGTCAGTCTCTATTGCTGTCGAGAGACAAAAGAGACGGGGAATTCTGCTGCACTGAAGGAAGAAAACAATCAGCTGAAAGAAAAAATGCGAAATTTAGTCACAAAATTTTCGGATGGCATTGCAGCTTTTGAAGTTACAGCAAAGGGTCTGGTAAAGCCGCTGTATGCAACTGAAAATGTCTGTGAATTTTTTGGCTATACGGAGGAAGAATGGCTTCCACTGATGGAATGCTTCACTCCCTTAGAAAGCTTTGTTGCATACAGCGAAGTTCCTTATGAAAAATATATGGAATTACTAAGAGCCGGGGAAGCAGAGTTTGCTTATTTTGATTATCAGTCTGAGAAAGAATGTAAGATCAAGGCAATTTGTTCCGAAAAAGAGCCAAACACAAATTTTTCCCGTTATGTTATGCTTTATTCAGTAGATGGAGGTCTGGAACCGGACAGATCGACCTTGGCAGAGAAACGTACGGTGTCCATCCGCACCTTTGGTTACTTTGATGTGTTTGTAGGGGACACGCCTATTGCATTCCGCAACAAAAAATCCAAGGAGCTTTTTGCACTGCTTGTTGATCGTAAAGGGGGATATGTTACTTCTGAAGAGGCTGTCAGTTTTCTGTGGGAGGATGAGCCGGCAAATACGCTGACTCTTTCGAGATACCGGAAAGTTGCGCTGCGTTTGAAAAGCACACTGGAGGAATATGGAATTTCCGGTATTGTGGAAGCTGTCGATGGAAAACGACGTATTGTCATGGATAAGGTCGAGTGTGATCTGTATAATTATCTTTCAGGGAAAGAGGAATATTCACAGCTATTTAAGGGAAGCTACCTGACGAACTATAGCTGGGGTGAAACAACGTTGGGAGAATTGATGAATGACGAAAGGTGAAAGCTTTTGTGGGCAGAAGCAGCCCAAGTATTATCAGCTTATGACAGATCTGAAGGAGAAGGTGACAAAGGGCGAGATCCGCCCAGGCGATAAGCTTCCCTCTGAAAATGAACTGTCAGCGGCTTACCAGATCAGCCGTCAGACGGTCAGGAAAGCGCTGGCAGTACTTGATAGTGAAGGCTATATTTATGCCGAGCATGGCAGGGGAACATTTTGCCGGGAAAGAGTGATGCACACAGGAAATTCCAGAAATATTGCTGTTGTCACTACTTATCTGTCGGACTATATTTTTCCTCGGGTCATTCAGGGGATCGATGAGGTACTGACCAGAGAGGGATACAGTATTATCCTGAAAAATACAAAGAACTCCAGAAGCCAGGAGGCGAAGTGCCTGGAGGAGCTTTTACAGAAGGACATTGAGGGGATCATCATAGAGCCAAGCAAGAGCCATATTTACTGTCGTCATACGGAGCTTTATGGGAAGCTGGAGGAATACGGGATTCCTTATGTGTTTATCCAGGGGTGCTTTGATCAGCTCAGTGAAAAGCCAAAGGTGCTGATGGACGACTGCCTTGGTGGCTATCTGATCACGAAATATCTGATCGAGACCGGGCACAGGAATATCATTGGCGTGTTCAAGTCAGATGATATGCAGGGACAGAACAGACACCGTGGCTATGTACAGGCGCTGCAGGAGGCCGGACTTGTCTATGATCCGGACAGGGTGATCTGGTTTTATACGGAGGACAGAAGGGTGCACCCTTATGATGGGATATGCAGGCTGGTACAGAAGCAGGCTGCCATGGACAGTGTCGTATGCTACAATGACCAGATCGCCATGAAGGTGATACAGGCACTGCAGGATATGGGAAAAAGGGTGCCGGAGGACATTTCTGTTACCGGCTACGACAATTCCTTTATGGCTGCAGGTGACGGCTTTCACCTGACGACCATTGTTCACCCGCAGGAAAAGCTGGGAGAGATGGCGGCAGAGCTTCTGCTTGATCTGATCCACCACAGGGAAGGTCTGGAGAGCGAACAGATCCTGATTGAGCCGGAGCTGGTGATCGGAAATTCCTGTCTTGACAGACGCTGACAAGGATGGCGGCGGCGAAAAAACAACTTGTAAAGATAAGCATACAAGTTATACCATTACAGTATAAAAGACGATTATTTCATGTATTGTAAGGAGGTATCTTGTATGTTACAGAAAAAGAATTATGTATTTTGGTTTTGCACCGGTTCCCAGGATCTTTATGGAGAGGAGTGCCTTGCAAAGGTAGCAGAGCATTCCCATAAGATCGTAGATGCACTGAATGCATCCGGACTTCTTCCCTATGAGGTGGTCTGGAAGCCTACGCTGATCACTAATGAACTGATCCGCAGAACCTTTAATGAGGCAAATCTTGATGAAAGCTGTGCCGGTGTGATCACATGGATGCATACCTTTTCACCGGCAAAATCCTGGATCCTGGGTCTGCAGGAGTATCGTAAGCCCCTGCTGCATTTCCATACCCAGTTCAATGAAGAAATTCCCTATGACAGCATTGATATGGACTTTATGAACGAAAACCAGTCTGCCCACGGTGACAGGGAATATGGTCATATTGTCAGCAGAATGCGGATCGAGAGAAAGGTAGTTGTTGGCCACTGGTCTGATCCTGTGGTAGTCGGCAGAATCGCATCCTTTATGAGAACAGCGGTAGGTATCGTGGAGAGCAGCCATATCCGTGTCATGCGTGTGGCAGACAATATGAGAAATGTAGCGGTTACCGAAGGTGACAAGGTAGAAGCACAGATCAAATTTGGCTGGGAAGTAGATGCATACCCTGTAAATGAGATCGCAGAAAGTGTGGATGCGGTTTCTGCTTCTGATGTCAATGCGCTGGTGGATGAGTATTATGAGAAATACAATATTCTTCTGGAGGGAAGAGATCCGGAGGAATTTAAGAAGCATGTGGCTGTCCAGGCACAGATCGAGATCGGTTTTGAGCGTTTCCTGGAGGAAAAGAACTATCAGGCGATCGTAACGCACTTTGGTGATCTTGGGAAATTGAAGCAGCTTCCCGGACTTGCCATCCAGAGACTGATGGAAAAGGGCTATGGCTTTGGTGCAGAGGGTGACTGGAAGGTGGCAGCCATGGTCAGACTGATGAAGATCATGACCGGTGACATGAAGAATCCGAAGGGAACTTCCATGCTGGAAGACTATACCTACAATCTGGTGAAGGGAAAGGAAGGCATTTTGGAAGCCCATATGCTGGAGATCTGCCCTTCTATCGCAGATGGCCCTATCAGTATCAAGTGTCAGCCCTTAAGCATGGGTGACAGAGAGGATCCGGCAAGACTGGTATTTACCTCCAAAGAAGGAAGCGGTATAGCAGTATCCCTTATAGATCTCGGCAACCGGTTCCGTATGATCATCAATGATGTAGACTGCAAGAAGGTAGAAAAGCCCATGCCAAAGCTTCCCGTTGCGACCAATTTCTGGACACCACAGCCGGATATGTATACCGGAGCAGAAGCGTGGATCCTGGCTGGCGGCGCCCACCATACAGCATTCACCTATGACCTGACAGCAGAGCAGATGGGTGATTTTGCAGCTGCTATGGGTGTAGAGGCTGTTTATATTGACAAGGACACAAAAATCCGTGATTTTAAGAGAGATTTGATGCTCGGAGAGGTGTTTTACCGCTAAATTTTGTGGTATGGTAATAAGAGAAGCAAAAGGAGGTTACTTGCGAAATGGAAGCAAAAAAATTAATTGAAGAGGGAAAATCTTTCCTCGGAATAGAATTTGGTTCTACCAGGATCAAAGCAGTTGTGATTGATGAGGAAGGAAAGCCCCTTGCCAGTGGAAGCCATGAGTGGGAGAACCGCTTTGATAATGGGATCTGGACCTATACCCTTGAGGATATCTGGGGCGGGCTTCAGGACTGCTATCAGGATCTTCTGAAGGATATTGACAAAACCTACGGCGTTTCTGTCAGTAGATTTGAGGGCATCGGATTTTCAGCCATGATGCACGGCTATCTGGCATTTGATGCAAAGGATGAGCTGCTGGTACCGTTCCGTACCTGGAGAAATACCATTACAGAGGAAGCGGCAGAGAAGCTGACAAAGGAATTCTCCTTTAATATTCCACAGAGATGGAGTATTGCCCATCTGTATCAGGCGATCCTGAATCAGGAAGCACATGTAAAGGATATCGCATTTTTGACCACACTGGCAGGCTATGTGCATTATAAGCTGACAGGGGAAAAGGTGCTTGGTGTGGGTGATGCATCCGGTATGTTTCCGATTGACAGCACCACCGGCACCTATGATGCGGAAATGGTGGATAAGTTTGATAAACTCATCGCATCCTGTGGATTTTCCTGGAAACTGACAGAGATCCTGCCGGGTGTCCTGACAGCCGGAGAAAAGGCTGGCGTCCTGACAAAGGAGGGAGCAGCACTTCTGGATGTCAGCGGCAGACTGGAGGCGGGAATTCCGCTCTGTCCTCCGGAGGGAGATGCAGGAACCGGTATGGCAGCAACCAACAGTGTCGGGGTCAGAACCGGTAATGTATCTGCAGGAACCAGTATCTTTGCCATGATCGTACTGGAAAAGGCTCTGTCTTCTGTTTATCCGCAGATTGATATGGTAACTACACCGGATGGGGCACCCGTTGCCATGGTACACTGCAACAACTGTACCTCTGATATCAACGCATGGGTCAATATTTTTGATGAATTTGCAGAGAGCATTGGCCACAAGGTAGACAAGAATACCTTATATACTACTTTATTTGAGAAAGCACTGGAAGGAGATGCAGACTGCGGCGGTCTTGTTTCCTACAATTACTTCTCAGGAGAACCGGTTACCGGCTTTGAAGAAGGGGCTCCTCTCTTTATGAGAAAGGCTGAGGATCACTTTACCCTGGCAAACTTTATGAGAACCCATATTTATTCTTCCCTGGCAGCATTAAAATCAGGACTTGATCTGCTGTTTGAGAAGGAGGATGTGAAGGTTGACAGGATGTTTGGCCACGGCGGTCTGTTTAAGACCAAAGAAGTCGGACAGAGGATCGCGGCAGCAGCCATGAATACACCAGTTTCTGTCATGGAGACAGCAGGAGAAGGCGGTGCATGGGGAATCGCTCTCCTTGCAGCTTATATGCAGGAAAAGGAGCAGAACGAAGAGCTGCAGGCATTTCTAAACAGAGTGGTCTTTGCCGGAGAAAGCGGCAGCAGTATTTCACCGGATCCTGCTGAGGTGAAGGGCTTTGAAAGCTTCATGGAGCGTTATATGAAGGGGCTTTCCGCAGAGAGAGCAGCTGTAGAGGCATTGAAGGGCTGAGCTGTTTCAGGGCAGTCGGCTCTGCAGAGGAAAAGAAGAATCCGGAGGACAGAAGAATGTTAGAAGATTTAAAGCAAAAAGTATACGAAGCGAATATGCTGCTTCCAAAGTATGGACTGGTTACCTTTACCTGGGGAAATGTCAGCGCCATTGATACCGAGAGCGGATTGTTTGTCATCAAGCCAAGCGGTGTGGATTATGAGAAGATGACACCGGCTGATATGGTTGTCATGGATCTGCAGGGAAATAAAGTAGAAGGAGATTTGAGGCCTTCATCAGATACTCCTACCCATCTGGAGCTATATAAGGCATTCCCGGAGATCGGAGGGATCGTACATACTCACTCTTCCTATGCGACAAGCTGGGCGCAGGCAGGCAGAAGTATTCCCTGCTATGGAACGACCCATGCAGATTATATTTACGGCGAGGTTCCGTGTCTGCGCTGCCTGACAAAGGAAGAGATCGATGAGGCTTATGAAGAGAATACCGGTCATCTGATCGTCAATGAATTCCAGAGAATGAATAAGGAGATCATGGCAGTACCGGCAGTTCTGTGCAAGAACCATGGTCCCTTTGCCTTCGGTAAGGATGCCATGGATGCGGTACATAACGCAGTTGTTCTTGAAGAGGTTGCCAAGATGGCGTACCGGACAGAAACCATCAATCCTAAGGTTGCACCGGCACCGCAGGAGCTGCAGGATAAGCACTATTACAGAAAGCATGGTGCAAATGCCTATTACGGGCAGAACTAGGAACTTACTGTTTGACCGGGGAGATGATACAGGAATAAGAATCTTGTCAGCTGTTGCCTCTGTAAAGAAAATGTTAAAAAATAGTCTGAATAATTAAAATTCTGTAAATCCGCTTAATGTGAGCAATTTCTTATGTTATACTGAAAATCAACAAAGGAAAGAGCATAACAGAAAGGCGACGATTATTATTGAGAATTAACAGATCGAAATTCAAAGAAAAATTTGTAGAAACCCTAAAGGCAGTATTTCCTATCATAGCGATTGTACTTCTGCTTTGCTTTACCATTGCGCCGATCTCACCAAGTATTGTGATGGCGTTTCTTATAGGCGGAGTGCTTCTGATCGTGGGAATGCTGCTTTTTTCTATTGGTGTGGATCTTTCCATGACACCTATGGGAGAGAGGGTTGGAACAACAATGACAAAGAGTAAAAAGCTGAGCATTGTGATTCTGGTTGGCTTTATCATGGGATTTGTGATAACGCTTTCAGAACCGGATCTGCAGGTGCTGGCACAGCAGGTTCCTTCTGTTCCCAATATAGTACTGATCCTGGCGGTAGCGGCAGGGGTCGGCTTCTTTCTGGTAGCAGCATTGCTCCGTATGCTGCTTTCTATTTCACTTCCTAAAATGCTGGTGATCTGTTATCTGATCGTTTTTGGTCTGGCGTTGTTTGTACCGGCAGATTTTCTGTCAGTTGCTTTCGACTCCGGAGGTGTGACGACAGGACCTATGACAGTTCCCTTTATTATGGCTCTTGGTATTGGTATCAGTGCGATCCGAAGTGATAAGCATGCCTCAGATGACAGCTTTGGCCTGGTGGCACTCTGTTCTGTCGGACCGATCATCGCTGTATTGATCCTTGGACTTATTTATCATCCGGACAGTATGGATTATGTACCGCAGGCTATTCCGGAAATCCAGGACTCTGTAGCGCTCTGGCATATGTTCGCGACAGAAATTCCGGAGTATATGAAAGAAATGGTGGTCTCTCTTCTGCCGATCATTGTTTTCTTTGGCATTTTTCAGCTGATCGCAAGGGATATCAAGAAAAAGACTCTGATCAAGATCGGGATTGGTCTTGTTTATACATATGTAGGTCTGGTATTGTTTTTAACAGGAGTCAATGTAGGATTTATGCCGGCCGGCAATTATCTGGGACAGGTGATCGCAGGACTGCCCTACCGGTTTATTATCGTACCGATCGGTATGATCATCGGTTATTTCATTGTACAGGCGGAGCCGGCAGTATTTGTCCTGACCAAACAGGTAGAGGAGCTGACGGATGGGGCAATTTCGGCAGGAGCCATGGGAACCAGTCTTTCTGTTGGTGTGTCAGTTTCCATAGGCCTCGCAATGATCCGGGTACTGACAGGGATTTCTATTATGTGGTTTCTCATTCCCGGTTATGCCGTAGCATTGATACTGACCTTTTTTGTACCGAAGATCTTTACAGCGATTGCCTTTGACTCCGGTGGTGTGGCAAGCGGACCTATGACGGCAACCTTCCTGCTGCCCTTTGCCATGGGTGCCTGCAGCAGTGTGGGTGGTAATATCATTACGGACGCCTTTGGTGTAGTGGCCATGGTAGCCATGACACCGCTGATCACGATCCAGATCCTTGGTGTGATCTACAGAATTAAGGCAGAGAATCTGAAGAAGCATGCAGCAGGTATGGCAGCGACACTGGAAGCCTATGGAGATATGGAGATTATTGAATTATGAGTAAACTAAATCTGATGACAACGATCGTGGACAGGAACCAGGTCAGAAAATACCTTCATCTTTATGAGGAGGAGGGGCAGCAGATCATGCTTGTCACCCTGGGAGATGGAACTGCCTCAGGAGATGTGCTTGATTATCTGGGACTGGAAGCGACAGAAAAGGCAGTGATCTTTTCTGTACTGACAGATGAGAATTTTTATAAGACGAAGAAGAGTCTGCAGAAAAAGCTGCAGATCGATGCACCGGGAGGCGGTATTGCCTTTATCGTGCCCTTCAGCAGTATCGGGGGGAAGAAAGCACTACAGTTTTTCACAGTGGGTCAGGATTTTCAGAAAGAGGAGGAATCAGCCTTGAAGGATACTACATATGAACTTGTGATTGTGATCGCCAATCAGGGATATATTGAAATGGTTATGGACGCAGCAAGAGGAGCCGGAGCTTATGGCGGCACGGTGATCCATGCCAAGGGCACCGGTATGGAGCAGGCCGAGAAATTTATGGGCGTGTCTCTGGCGGCCGAGAAGGAAATGATCTTTATCGTGGCAAAGAAGGAGCAGAAGAATGATATCATGAAGGCTGTGATGGAACAGGCAGGACTGGATACCAAGGCAAAATCCATCGTATTTTCCCTGCCTGTTACTGATACCGCAGGCCTGCGACTGCTGGAGGATTAAACAGCTCAGACATCAGTCATAAATATCCACTTTGATCCTGTCCTCATAGGGCTTTATCAGCTCGTTAACGGCCTGATAAGCCAGAGAGCGGGAATCTTCTATGATCTCATGGCAGTTTGCCTCTGTGACTTTGTGATCATTCCTGATCATACTGTCACAGATGTACTGGTTGATCTCCGGGGAGAAGTGAAGCAGATCCATATAGTTGTCCAGATCTGTTACGATCTCTCTGTCATTCAGGAAATAATACAGTTCCACATTCTCATAAGTAAGAAGTTTTTCCATGGCCTGTTCCATGTTGTACAGGTAGCTTTCCGTTTCTCCGTTCCGGTAGATATTGTCCCACCAGAGCATGGAATATGGTGGAATGGAAATTTTAAATTGTGTTTCAGGGTGGGCCTCGATCTCTGCACAGAGCAGGGCAAGATTTCCGTCAAGCTTATCCTGATAGCAGGTTTCCGGCTTCATGTCTTCAATGTTCATTTTCCGGATATAAAGTCCCAGGATCATATCCTCATTAAAGGATTTCCACTGAGCCCAGTTGTAGGAGTTCCCCTCGTCGTAGTCACCGGTCAGTGATTGGGCGATCATGTAGGGGATCTTTTCAAAAAGCACATCCTTATTCAGGAGATATTCAATGTCGTTCAGATGGTTGTCATCATAGAGGTACATAGGACAGCCGGTGCTTTCAAAGGTAGTGACCGGGTCGGCGCAGAGGGCGGAGGGGTCCAGGTTATAAAAAACATAATTTATCGAATGATCCTGGAAAGCGATATCGAGCAGATAGCAGAGATCTGCGGTAGCGCCATAAGACCGGATCGCCTTGATGGAGGTGCAGTTAAAACCTTCGTCGAACCAGTGATTATTGTAGTTTTCAGATACAGAAGAACCGGCGATCACGGCATCGTAGTCAAAGTTCTTCAACGAGCCTGCGCACTGGTATTCCTTGTCTGTCAGAACTGCCTTCAGTCCAGGCAGGGGCTTGTGATACTGATAAAAGGGATCAAATGTCACAACCAGAAGGATACACAATAAAAGTAAAACTGCAGTTCCTGTAAAAAAATATTTCAAAAATCTTTTTGCCATCATAAAAATCCTTTTAAAAATTAAAGTAAATAAAGGTGCTGACCTGAGAGAAGGAAATGATGCACCAGCAGAAGAGAACAACGATCACCAGAGAGAATTTTCCGGTCAGGGATTTCTCCTCTACGAGCTGCAGGGCATTTTTCCGGCTGATCAGAACAGCACTGATCACAAGCAGCAGAACAAACAGGATCAGGTAGGCAGTGTTCAGCAGGGAAGGCTGGAACAGATTGATCGCCTGTCTGATCAGGTAAAACTCAGGGATATCGAGCTGAGCTGCAATCTTTGTCAGATATCCGGTAGAACGGAAGGAGAAAAGATTACGGAACATGGTAAAGGCATTTGTCATGCTGTCGCTGCGGAAAAAGAACAGGGACAGATTGAAAAAGGTAAAGGTAAAGAAAACACCAAGCCATTTTGGAATATAAAATCTGGCTTTTTCTTTTTCGTTGCTGCCTCTGACACCGATCAGATGCAGATTGTCAAATACCACAAGAAGTCCCTGCATGGAACCCCATGCCACATAGGTCCAGTTGGCGCCATGCCACAGACCACTTAAGAAAAACACGAGGAAGGTATTGATCAGGGTCCGCACCTTTCCCTTACGGCTTCCACCAAGGGGAATATACACATACTGGATAAAGAAACGGGACAGGGTGATATGCCATCTCTGCCACAGTTCCTTGACCGTACAGGCCTTGTAAGGGGAATTGAAGTTCACCGGCAGCTTGATATTGAACAGAAGACCAAGGCCCATGGCCATATCACTGTAGCCGCTGAAATCAAAATAAATTTCGAAGGTATATGCCAGGATCACAAGGAGTGTAGAGGGCGAATCCAGAAAAGCAGTGTTGGTAAAACCATAATTTACAGGGAGAGCGAGAACGTCTGCCAGCAGTACCTTTTTGGAAAGTCCAAGAGTAAAGAGGGCGATGCCTTTTGCAAAATTCTCCCGATTGAAGCTCCGAAGATGTTTATCGGCAAACTGCGGCATCATTTCTTTGTAAAGAACAATAGGACCGGCAACAAGCTGTGGGAAAAAGGTAACAAAGGTGACGTAATCAATGAAAGGATAATGTTCAGCCTTATGCTGGCATCTGTCTACGATGAAGGAAACCTGCTGGAAGGTAAAAAAGCTGATACCAAGAGGCAGCAGGATATTATGCATGGCCACATTTGTATGGAAAACGGTATTGATGTTTTCAAAGAAGAAATCATAATACTTGAAATAAAATAAAAAGCCCAGATTAAAGGCAAGTCCTGCCAGAAGAAAAATGCGGTCGGACAGCTTTGTCCTGGAAAACCTGAGCAGGAAGCTGAGCAGATAATTGCCGAGTATGCTGACCAGTATGATACCCAGATAATACGGATTAAAATAGCCGTAGAACCAGAGTGACATGGCGGCAAGAAAACAGGTGGCGGTCTGATAGAAGCCTCTGCTATTCAGGAAGTACCAGCCAGCCAGTACGAGCGGCAAAAATATAAAGATAAATATATAGGAATTAAAAAGCATAAAATATCCTCCAGAACCTTCGCTATAGTATAGCATGGACCGGCATAATTTGTCTAATGCATGGAAATACTGTGAACGGAAAGAAATAAGAAAAGAGGGTACACAAAATGGGTAAATACTGGTTCATGGTACTTTTGTTTTTGGGTGTTACGGCAATAGGCTGTCAGGGTGATCATACCGGAGAGGACAGCCGGGCCTATGCAGAGGATGAAGCCGGGAGTGAAGCGGTAAATACACTGGTTTCAGGCAGTAAATACAGGATCGTCACAGATGTCATGGAGCTGCGTGACAGTGTGGAAGGGATCCTTTTGCAGGATTACTGGCCAGATACAATGCTTACGGAGGAAGAATTCGCGGAACGGACCGGCATATCAGAAAGTATGTACGACTGCTTTCTGGCAGAATACCAGCGTTCTGAAGCAGGAGTGGATATGCTTATACTGGTGAAGGCAAAGGAAGACTATGTGGAGGATGTGGAAACGTATCTGAATGATTACAGGGAGGTTCTGCTGAACATTTATGAAAAACAGCCCATGGATGAGGCAAAGATCTTTGCCTCCCGAATTGAAACTATTGGAAATTATGTCTGCTTTGTGCAGCTTGGAGCAAATATCAGTGATCTGAAGGATTCCGGACGAGAGGAAATGGTACGCCGCTGTCAGGAAGAAAATGAGAGAGCGATCGATATGATGGAGAGAAAAATTGCCCTGTTCGAGGATTAGCCGCTTTTCAGCGGTTAACGGTTTCCTCGATCAGGTCAGTAATGGCTTTTACGGCATGGAGCTGATTGCTCCTGCTCATGGCCTCAATATAGGTCTGTCTTGTAAAGTAGAGCTCTGTTATTTTTTCTGTAAGAAGGGCAGGAGAAAGATCATCATCATTCATGACCATGCTGTACCCCTGGGCTTCAAAGGATCTGGCATTGAGGATCTGGTCACCTCTGCTGCTGGCTGCAGGAAGGGGGATCAGGAGGTTCGGTTTCCTTAGGGCAAGCAGCTCACAGATGGAATTGGCGCCGGCTCTGGAAATGACTACGTCTGCAAGGGCAAAGAGATCCTTCAGCTCTGCCTTTACATATTCAAACTGCACATAGCCTTCTGTATGAAGCAGCATATTATCAATTTTATCCTTGCCGCAGATATGGACGATCTGGAAATCCTTTAACAGCTCCGGGAGTGCGTCCCGTACGGTTTTGTTGATGGAAGCGGCGCCAAGACTTCCGCCTATTACAAGGATGACAGGCTTGTTGGCTGTAAAGCCGCAGATATCAAGAGCAGCAACCTTATCACCCTTCAGCAGTTCCTCACGGATCGGGGAGCCGGTCAGGACAGCTTTGCTTTCAGGAAGGGCAGATACCGTCTCCGGGAAGTTGCAGCATACCTTTCTGGCAACCGGGATACACAGCTTATTGGCAAGGCCCGGTGTCATATCGGATTCATGGATGATACAGGGAATGTGCAGAGTTGCAGCTGCCCTTACGACAGGTACGCTGACGAAACCGCCTTTGGAAAAGACAATGTCGGGACGGATCCTCTTCAGATGATCTCTGGCCTGTACAAAGCCCTTGATGACACGGAAGGGGTCAGTCAGATTTTTCATATCCAGATAGCGCCTGAACTTGCCGGTCGCAATTCCATAGTAAGGGATATTAAAATCTGTGATCAGCTTCTTCTCAATTCCGTCATAGGAGCCAATATAGGATATTTCATAACCCAGCTCCTTCAGATGGGGAATCAGCGCAATATTGGGGGTAACGTGCCCGGCGGTTCCACCGCCTGTCAGCACGATTTTTTTGATTTCTGTATCGCTCATGAGAGCCTCCTGTTTATTGATTGCCGTTTTTGATCTCTTCCAGTGCCCTGGCGAGCTGGTCAGGACAGGAGGTTGGTTTGAAACCACAGCGGATTCCCTTCAGCTTACTGATGGCATCATCAATCTTCATACCTTCTACAAGGTGGGAAATTCCCTGAAGATTTCCGTTGCAGCCGCCATAGAACTGTACAAATTTAATAATTCCGTCCTCTACCTCTACATCAATAGAAGTGGAACAGGTTCCTTTTGTCTGATATTTCATAATAAGTACCACCTTTCTGATAAAGTATTATACCCAATGATCTGCAATTTTTAAAGTAGCATGTAAGAATTTGTCGAGAAATGGTGATGCATTTATGCACCGCTTTGCAGACAGCAATTATATAATAGAAGAAGAATTTTTAAGGAGGAATGTTATGTTGTACTCATTATGGAAATATAAACTGTTACTGTTTCTGATCATCTTATTCTTTGTCTGTAGTATTATATGCCAGATCGTTCCGGGAGTGATCCTTTCCCGTCTCCTTGAGGAAACAGAGAATATGGCATCTACTAAGAACCGACCGTTGAAACAGTGCAGGCTGAAATATATCAATTGTTGTCAGTTAAACGGAAGGGTAGTCAATACTGGCGTTTTTGTGGACAGGTTTATTAGAAAGCTCACCTTTTCAGGGATTTCTCTGAACAGGATAAGCAATATGGCAGGACAGATGATGATGCTTTCCATACTGGTCACAGGGATCTGTGTCTGCCGGTGTCTTTCAGCGGGTGGGACTCTGTTTCAGATTATTCCCTATTATGTGATCAGTATACTGGAGCTTTATCTCTATTTTACACTTTCTGGAGCGGTAGATATAGCAGGACGGAAGGAAGCCCTGAAAATAGAGCTTACGGATTATCTGGAGAATCATCTGATGCCAAGACTGCAGGAAACGATGGAGGAAGAAAGCAGGGAAAAAGAGAAGCGGCCAGCAGATACAGAAGAATCTGTACAGGAGGAGAACAGGCTTGATCTGTCACAGATACGCAGGGATGAACTGGAGGAGCTTCTGCGGGAACTGATAGGATAGAAGTGCTGACATATATTTTACATGCAGAAGCAGCAGACCGGGTGTTTGACTTTTGGGGCAGGATTTTATACTATTAGAGCAGAGTACAAAAGAAAAGGCGGCTCATCACATGTCTGTAAAATGTATTGCCCTGGATATGGACAGAACGACATTAAATGCACAGGGAATGTTGTCGGAAGAAAATAGAAAAGCGATATGCTTTGCTATTGAAAAGGGGGTTCACGTGGTCATAGCAAGTGGACGTGCTTTTTCCTCTCTGCCCGGGGAAGTGACAGGGATTCCCGGAATTGAATATGCGGTCACCTGTAACGGGGCAGAGGTTTATGAAATTTCCACAGGGAAATGTCTGAAGAGCTCCTGTCTTTCACCGGAAAGTGTGGAAAGGATCCTTTCACTGACAGAGAAAGGTGACGTGACATACGAAGGCTTTATCCGGGGAAAAGCCTTTGCCGGAGAGAAATATGTGAAGGATCCGGTACGCTTTGGAGCGACCAGGCAGGCGGTTGATTATGTGCAGAGAACCAGACAGATGGAGCCGGATATCAGGGCATTTCTGCTTTCCCATAAAGAAGAGCTGAACAGCATGGATATTATCGTGAAAAATGAGGATGTCAAGGAAGCCATCTGGGCGCTTCTGGAAAAAGAGGTTCCGGATATTTACATTACATCCTCAATAGTACAGCTTATAGAAATCTCTTCATTATACAGTGGAAAGCACAATGGAGTCAGATTTATTGCAGATCAGCTTGGCCTGTCCATGGAGGAAGTGGCAGCCTTTGGCGATGCGGACAATGACGCGGATATGCTGAAAGAGGCAGGAGTTGGAATTGCCGTAGGGAATGCTTCTGGGCTGGCTATGGAAGCGGCAGATATGGTCGTGCCCCATCATGACAGAGATGGTGTGGCAGCAGGGATCTATCAGCTGCTTGGTAAATGAAGGAGGAACGGATATATGGCAGCAAAAGGGATGGCAGACAGAAAAATGACAGCTTCCTTTCTGGAGGAAGTAAAAGAGGAAGCCGGCAGGGCAACAGAGCAGCTGCTCCTGCAGGCGAAAACAGAGCCGGGAGATATTCTGATCGTTGGCTGTTCTTCCAGTGAGATTGTGGGAGAGCGGATCGGAACCTTTTCCAGCGTGGAGACGGCACAGGCGGTCTTTGAAGGAATCTATGAGATAACACAGGCACATGGGCTGTTTCTGGCAGCACAGTGCTGTGAGCATCTGAACCGTGCAGTGATCGTGGAAAAGGAACTGATGAAACGGGATCATCTGACCAGAGTAAATGTCGTACCAAAGCCCAAGGCCGGCGGATCCTTTGGAACTACTGCCTATCAGCAGTTTAAGGAGCCTGTGGCAGTAGAAAAGATCACAGCACAGGCTGGTATGGATATTGGGGATACCCTGATTGGTATGCATCTGCAGCCGGTGGCAGTACCCGTAAGAATAGAAGTGAAACAGATCGGAAATGCTCATCTGGTATGTGCCAGAACACGGACGAAGTTCGTAGGCGGTAGCAGGGCAGTATATGATGAGGCGCTTTTGTAAGCGCCTCTATTTTTCTGCCAGCAGCTTCTTTAATGCAGCGATTTCAGCATCCTTTTGAGCAAGCAATTCTTCCTGTGCCTCAATCTTCTCCTGAATGCCCTTCATTCTCCGGTAGTAATCTTCTCTGGCCTGGCACTGCAGGCGTACCTTTTCCTCCTGTGTCAGATGATAGACAGTTTCTGAAGCTTCTTTTAAATATTCATTGTTTTGAGAAAGCATATGCAGTTCCTCCCAGGTTCTGGCTTTGAAGAGGGAAGCCCAGAAGTCGATATGACAGGCCTTATCCTCATCAGTTGCTAAGTGTATCTGCGTTAAGTCTAACACAGACAGCTGCAGTTTGTCACTATAAACAGTATGATTTTTTACATTCAAAAGTTTATAGGTGGCATAAAATTCCGGATGCTCTGGAAACAGTGTGAAATTCAGAAGACCGATCTGGATGGCAGGCTTCACCGATTCGTAGCTCTGTCCAGCAGAAAGCTGATCAAATTCCCGGCAGAGGTAGCTTAAGGAGCGCTCCGGTCAGTTATGTTCATTAATGACCTGCATTTCCAGGTTGATCAGGGTATTCTGGTTAAGAACTACCCGGATATCAAGGAAAAAGGTCTTATCACTGGTAGATTCGCCAAGTACGATAGGATTCGTAATCTCCACGGAAGAAATTTCTGATGGAGAAAGGTGGAGCAGCGAGGCAATGAGGCCGGTAAGTACCTTGTTGTTTCGCTGCAGAAGAGCACGGAACAGGTAGTCATTGGTCATAGGGATGGTGAGAGCACCACGTTCCGGGAGCTGGAAGTTGTTTTGATTGTCAGACATGAAAATAAGATCCTCCTTAGAATGGTGTGAAAAGTAATAAGCGAAAATATCCGGTGAAAACCGGAAGGATGTTCCAAAAGGAACAAGAGTGAAATTGAAATAATTCTTCTGTGTTGAATGCAGTATATCAGCCAGCTCTATATCGTGCAAGTAGAAAAAAATTGCTGCACCGGGAAGCATAAACAGTCAGATATACAGTTTTTATACAAGAGGATGTAGGAAAGAACGGAAGGAGATCAAGATTTTGTATTGTGCAATCTGCCAGTCCGGTAAAAATGCAGAAATCTTGAAAAAATCGATATTCTCTGATACACTAGAAAAGATTTAAAGGGAAAGTTTTATCAATATAATAATAAAAGGAGTGTATATTATGAGCAAAGTAACATTTGACTATTCCAAAGCAGCTCCCTTCATTAAGGATCATGAAGTTGATTCCATGAAGAAACTGGCAGAAGATGCAAAGGAACTGCTTGTATCAAAGACAGGTGCAGGCAATGATTTCCTTGGATGGATCGATCTGCCGGTAGATTATGACAAGGATGAGTTTGCAAGAATCAAGAAGGCAGCAGCCAAGATCCAGAGCGATTCCGAGGTACTGCTCGTGATCGGTATTGGCGGATCCTACCTGGGTGCCAGAGCAGCCATTGAGTTCTTACGTCACAGCTTCTATAACGTGGTAAGCAAAGAGATCAGAAAGACTCCTGAAATCTATTTCGTAGGAAATTCTATCAGCTCTACTTATATCAGACATCTGATGGATGTGATCGGAGACAGGGATTTTTCCATCAACATGATCAGTAAGTCTGGTACAACAACTGAGCCAGCCATTGCATTCCGTGTATTCAAGGAAATGATGGAGAAGAAGTATGGCAAGGAAGAGGCTGCCAAGAGAATTTATGCAACCACTGACAGAGTAAAGGGATCCTTAAAGCACCTTGCAACAGAGGAGGGCTATGAGACCTTCGTTGTTCCGGATGATATCGGTGGACGTTTCTCTGTACTTACTGCAGTGGGTCTTCTTCCGATCGCAGTCAGCGGTGCTGATATCGACAAGCTGATGGAGGGTGCAAGAGCAGGACGTGAAACAGCATTAAATGCGCCTTTTGAAGAGAACGATTCCCTGAAATATGCAGCAATCCGTAATATCCTGTTAAGAAAGGGTAAGGAGATCGAAATCCTTGCAAACTATGAACCCAGCGTTCACTATGTATCTGAGTGGTGGAAGCAGCTTTACGGTGAGAGCGAAGGCAAGGATCAGAAGGGTATTTTCCCGGCAAGTGTAGACCTTACCACAGACCTTCACTCCATGGGGCAGTTCATTCAGGATGGTTCCAGAAATATGTTTGAGACCGTGATCAATATTGAAACAAGCAGAGAAGAGCTTGTACTGCAGGAAGAGCCTGTTGATCTGGATGGACTTAACTATCTGGCAGGAAAGAGCGTTGACTTTGTAAACAAGAGCGCTATGAACGGAACCATTCTTGCACATACAGACGGACAGGTTCCCAACCTTATGGTAAAGGTTCCAGAAGTAAATGAGTTCTATCTTGGTGAGCTGTTCTACTTCTTTGAGTTTGCCTGCGGTGTCAGCGGATATCTGCTTGGCGTAAATCCTTTCAACCAGCCTGGTGTGGAAAGCTATAAGAAGAATATGTTTGCTCTTCTTGGCAAGCCCGGCTATGAGGCACAGAGAGAAGAACTGTTAAAGAGACTGTAATAACAGATAAAGGAACAGAAAAATTATGAAGATTGTAGTACTGGAAAGAAACAGCGTGGGGACTGACATTTCCATCGAGGGGATCACTTCCCTTGGAGAAGCAGTGGTTTATCCAAATACCGTAGCGGATGAAGTCGTAGAGCGTATCCATGACGCAGAGATCATTGTAGCTAATAAAGTACCCTTAAATGAAGGCACCCTGAAGGATGCACCGAATGTAAAGCTGATCTGTGAATTTGCCACAGGCTTTGACAATGTGGATATTGCATACTGCAGGAGCAGAGGGATCAAGGTTGCCAATATCGTAGGATATTCTACCGATTCTGTTGCACAGCACACCTTTGCACTCTGCCTGTATGTACTGGAGAAATTAAAACGTTATGATGACTATGTAAAGTCAGGAACCTATGCAGCCCAGAGCCGTTTTTCCAACTTTGATCTTCCGTTCTTTGAGCTTGCAGGAAAGACATGGGGTATTGTCGGCATGGGAAATATCGGCAGAAAGGTAGCCCAGATCGCAGCCGCTTTTGGATGCAGGGTAATCTTTTACTCTGTAACCGGAAAGAGCAGCTGTACCGATTATGAGAGAGTGGATTTTGATACTCTTCTTGCAGAATCTGATGTTCTTTCCCTGCACTGCCCGTTAAGTGATCTGACAAGACATCTGATCAACAAAGAGGCACTGAAAAAGATGAAATCATCTGCAGTTCTGGTTAATGTGGCAAGAGGCCCCGTCATCTGTGATGAGGATCTTTACGAAGCGCTGGTGGAGGGTGAGATTGCAGGAGCCGGACTTGATGTAACAAGTACCGAGCCTATGAAGGAATCTAATCCTTTAAGCAGGATTCAGGACAGCAGCCGTCTGATCATTACGCCGCATATGGCATGGGCCAGTGTAGAAGCACGGATCAGATGTGTCAACGAGACTGCAGAAAACATCAAAGCTTTCTTAAGCGGCGGGAACAGAAATATTGTGAATTTGTAATTGACAATTTCATACAGAAGCAGTATGATAGAGAAAATTTAAGAACACCGAAACCGTTGAAGCGGAGATAACGGTGATGATGCTCCTACAGAGAGCCTGTGATTGCTGAGAGCAGGTGGAAAACAAGTCATCAAATGGACCGCTGAGGGTGCAGGGAAAGGCATATATTTAAGAGCCGAGTATTCTGCAACGTGAGACATACGTCAGTTGTCAGGGATATGTTAGTATCTCGTAAGAGTACAGCGCAGGCTGTAAATCAAGGTGGCACCGCGGATAGTAGTAAAGCTTATTCGTCCTTGACAGAATCATAGATTCTGTCAGGGATTTTTTTATTGCCATAAGGAAGAAGCAGGAGGACATATGATCATACCATCTCTCAATGACTTACAGGAAATCAGAAAACAGGGAATCTACAGAACAGCACCAGTCAGCATGGAGATTCTTTCCGATATCAAAACACCCATAGAGGTACTTAAGATCCTGAAAAATGTTTCAGATCACTGTTATCTGCTGGAATCTGTTGCAGACAATGAGAAGTGGGGCCGGTATACCTTCCTTGGATATGATCCGAGTCTTGAGATCACCTGCCTGAACGGACAGATGAAGATTGGATCCCTTACCTTTGAAACAACGGATCCGGGAAGCTATATCAGGCAGGTCGTTGCAGATCACAAGAGCCCGAAGTTTGACTACCTTCCTTCCTTTACCGGCGGACTGGTAGGTTACTTCTCCTATGATTATCTAAAGTATGCAGAACCGACACTGCGGCTGGATGCAGAGGATACGGAAGGCTTTAAAGATGTGGATCTGATGCTGTTTGACAAGGTGATCGCCTTTGATAATTTCAGACAGAAGATCATCCTGATGGTCAACATTGATCTGGAGCATCTGGAAACAGAATATAACAGAGCTTCTCTGGAGCTGCGCAGTATGGCAGATCTGATCAAGAACGGTGAGCCAAAGGAAGATATCCCGGGACATTGCACTACACCGGTAACCCCGCTTTTTCAGAAAGAGGAATACTGCGAAATGGTGGAAAACGCAAAGCACCATATCAAGGAAGGAGATATCTTCCAGATCGTATTATCCAACCGATTGGAAGCTGGATTTGAAGGCAGTCTCTTAAATACCTATCGGATCCTGCGTACGTTAAATCCTTCACCGTATATGTTTTATTTTTCCAGCAGCGATATGGAGGTAGCAGGAGCTTCACCGGAAACTCTGGTCAAGCTGGAGGATGGTGTACTGCATACCTTCCCGCTTGCAGGCACGAGGCCAAGAGGAAAGACAGAGGAAGAGGATCTCCAACTGGAAAAGGAGCTGCTTGCCGATAAAAAGGAACTGGCAGAGCATAACATGCTGGTAGATCTTGGAAGAAATGATATCGGAAAGATCAGCAGGTTCGGATCTGTGGAAGTGGAGAAATATCACTGTATTGAAAGATATTCCCACGTTATGCACATCGGATCGACGGTACGGGGAGAGATCAGGAATGACTGCGATGCCCTGTCAGCGATCGATTCCATTCTTCCGGCAGGAACACTTTCCGGGGCGCCGAAGCTTCGGGCATGCCAGCTGATCAATGATCTGGAAAACAATAAAAGAGGCATTTATGGCGGAGCCATTGGTTATATAGATTTCACTGGCAACCTGGATACCTGTATCGCTATCCGGATCGCCTACAAGAAAAATAATAAGGTATTTATCCGGAGTGGAGCCGGCATTGTAGCCGATTCTGTTCCGGAAAAGGAATATCAGGAATGTCTGAATAAGGCAGCGGCCGTAGTGAGGGCACTGGAGCTGGCAAAGGAGGTAACGGAATGATCCTTTTAATTGATAATTATGACAGCTTTTCCTATAACCTGTTTCAGCTCGTGGGATCCATTGATCCGGATATCCAGGTGATCCGGAATGATGTATCCACACCGGGAGAAATCCGGAGGTTGAAGCCTTCCTCCATCATCATTTCACCGGGACCTGGAAGGCCGGAGGATGCAGGGATCTGTATTGATGTGGTAAAGGAACTGGCTGGGGAGATCCCGATCCTTGGAGTGTGCCTTGGACACCAGGCGATCTGCAAGGCATTTGGAGCTACAGTTTCCTATGCAAAGGAGCTGATGCACGGAAAGCAGTCACTGGCAGAGCTGGATCTCACATCCCCTGTTTTTAAGGGGCTTTATGAGAAGATCCCGGTAGCCAGATATCATTCCCTTGCAGCAGTCAGAGATACGATCCCGGACTGCCTTAAGGTGATCGCAGAAACAGAGGATGGCGAAGTCATGGCAGTCCAGCATAGGGAAAAGGCTGTGTACGGACTGCAGTTTCATCCGGAATCAATCCTGACGCCGGATGGCAGAGAGATTCTTCAGAACTTTTTAAACCTTCAGAAATAAAAATACAGGAAAGAGAAAGGACGAAAAACATGATTAAAGAAGCGATTATCAAAATTGTTGACAAACAGGATCTGACTTATGACGAAGCCTATGCAGTTATGAACGAGGTCATGAGCGGAAAGACTTCCCCCACACAGAATGCTGCTTTTCTGGCAGCACTTTCTACCAAGAGTACCAAGGCAGAAACAATCGATGAGATCGCAGGCTGTGCAGCAGCTATGAGAGAGCATGCGTTAAAGGTAGAGCACGATATGGATGTGCTGGAGATCGTAGGAACCGGTGGTGATAATGCACACAGCTTCAATATTTCCACAACCTCTGCCCTTGTGATCGCAGCAGGCGGCGTGAAGGTTGCCAAGCACGGAAACCGTGCAGCTTCCTCCCTCTGCGGAACAGCAGACTGCCTGGAAGCACTGGGTGTAAATATTGACCAGACTCCGGAGAAATGTGTGGAGCTTCTTAAGAAGGTTGGTATCTGCTTCTTTTTTGCACAGAAGTACCACACTTCCATGAAGTATGTTGGTGCAATCCGTAAGGAGCTTGGAATCCGTACCGTATTCAATATCCTTGGCCCCCTGACCAATCCGGCAACTCCCAATATGCAGCTTCTTGGTGTTTATGATGAGTCACTGGTGGAGCCTCTTGCCAGAGTACTGACAAGCCTTGGTGTAAAGAGAGGCATGGTAGTATATGGAACCGACAAGCTGGATGAGATTTCTGCAAGCTCCCCTACTCTGATCTGCGAGTTTAAGGACGGAGAATACCAGACTTATACCATTACACCTGAAGAATTTGGCATGAAAACATGCAAAAAGAATGATCTGCTTGGCGGCACACCGGCAGAAAATGCAGAGATCACACGTGCGATTCTGAAGGGTGAGGACAAAGGACCAAGGAGAAATGCAGTTCTTTTAAATGCTGGTGCAGCCCTTTATATTGGCGACAGGGCAGAGAGCTTTGCAGATGGCATCCGGCTTGCCGGAGAACTGATCGACAGCGGCAAAGCACTGGAAACACTGGAAGCATTTATTAAGGAGAGCAATTCATGACATCCATTTTACATACCATTGCAGAGCATGCAAAGGTGCGGGTAGAGGAAGCCAAAAAGCAAAAGCCGCTTTCTGAGGTAAAGAAGGAGGCACTGGCTATGGAGCCTCTTTCCGGATTCCCTTTTGAAAAAGCGCTGGCAGAAGGCGATATCAGTTTTATCTGTGAATGTAAGAAGGCATCCCCGTCGAAAGGACTGATCGCAGAAGATTTTCCCTATGTGGAGATCGCAAGAGAATACGAGAGAGCAGGTGCATCCTGTATTTCCGTACTAACTGAGCCAAAGTGGTTTCTTGGCAGTGACAGGTACCTGCAAGAGATCACAGAAGCGGTTTCCATTCCCTGTATCCGGAAGGATTTTACCGTAGATGAATATATGATCTACGAGGCAAAACTTCTTGGTGCATCCGCAGTGCTTCTGATCTGTGCACTTCTTCCGGAGGAAACGATCCGGGAGTACATCGGGATCTGTGACAGCCTTGGTCTGTCAGCACTGGTGGAAGCTCATGATGAAGAGGAAATAGCCATGGCGCTCCGGGCAGGAGCCAGGATCATTGGCGTAAACAACAGAAATCTGAAGGATTTCACAGTAGATGTCCACAATTCCGAAAGGCTTCGCAGTCTGGTTCCTCCCTCTGTTCTTTTCGTAGCAGAGAGCGGGATCAAAACAGCCGGGGATATTGGTGTACTGCGGAAAGCCGGTGTGAATGGTGTGCTGATCGGGGAGACGCTGATGCGTTCCCAGGATAAAAAAGCCATGCTTGATACATTGAAAGGAATCAGGTCATGACAAAAATTAAAATATGCGGCCTTCGGAGAGAACAGGATATCCGCTATGCCAATGAACTGATGCCGGATTATATCGGATTTGTTTTCCTGAAGGGGAAGATGCGGTATGTCACCTTTGAAGAGGCGGCACGTCTTCGAAGCCTTCTGGATCCGGCAATTCCGGCGGTTGGTGTATTTGTCAACGAACCGGCAGAAAATGTGATCCGGCTGCTTCAGGCAGGGACAATCCAGATTGCACAGCTTCACGGGCAGGAAGACGAAGCCTATGCTGAAGAGCTGAGAAGAGCCGGTGATCACTGTATTATCCGGGCATTTGCAGTCAGAAACAGCGAGGATATCCACAGAGCCTTTGCTTTTCCGGCAGATTATCCTCTGCTCGACAATGGGAAAGGAACCGGGGAAACCTTTGACTGGTCACTTTTTCAGGAGCAGGAGAAACCGTTTTTCATGGCAGGCGGGCTTTCACCAGAGAATGTAAAAGAAGCAATAGAATGTTTTCATCCTTATGCTGTAGATGTCAGCTCAGGAGTGGAAACAGATGGATTTAAAGATTATGAGAAAATGAAGGCATTTATGGATGCCGTGAGGAGGTAACAGATGTCAAAATCAAGAGGACGCTTTGGCGTACATGGTGGTCAGTATATTCCGGAAACACTGATGAATGCCGTGATCGAGCTGGAAGAAGCGTATAACCATTATAAGGATGATCCGGAATTTAACAGAGAGCTGACTGCTCTTTTCAATGATTATGCAGGCCGTCCCAGCCGTCTTTATTATGCAGAAAAGATGACAAAGGATCTGGGCGGTGCCAAAATTTATCTGAAAAGAGAGGATCTGAACCATACCGGTTCCCATAAGATCAACAATGTACTTGGTCAGGCTCTGCTGGCGAAAAAAATGGGTAAAACAAGACTGATCGCTGAAACAGGTGCCGGGCAGCATGGTGTTGCCACAGCTACGGCAGCAGCGCTACTTGGCATGGAGTGTGTGGTTTTCATGGGTGAAGAGGATACGAAGCGTCAGGCACTGAACGTATATCGTATGCGTCTCCTTGGTGCGGAAGTGATTCCGGTAAAGACCGGTACAGCGACACTGAAGGATGCTGTTTCCGAGGCTATGAGAGAGTGGACCAGCAGGATGGATGATACACATTACTGCCTTGGCTCTGTTATGGGGCCCCATCCCTTCCCGACCATGGTCAGGGACTTCCAGTCTGTGATCTCCAAAGAAATCAAACAGCAGATCATGGAAAAGGAAGGACGGCTGCCGGATGTTGTGCTTGCCTGTGTGGGAGGCGGAAGCAATTCCATCGGTACCTTCTATCACTTCATTGAAGATAAAAATGTGGAACTGATCGGCTGTGAGGCTGCCGGAAGAGGAATCGATACCTTCGAGACAGCAGCAACCATTAATACCGGACGGCCTGGTATTTTCCATGGCATGAAATCCTATTTCTGCCAGGATAAATATGGACAGATCGCCCCGGTTTATTCGATCTCAGCAGGACTTGATTATCCCGGGATCGGGCCGGAGCATGCATGGCTCCATGATACCGGCAGGGCAAGCTACGTGCCGGTAACAGATGATGAAGCAGTAAACGCTTTTGAATATCTGTCACGTACCGAGGGCATTATCCCAGCGATCGAAAGCGCCCATGCAGTGGCTCATGCCATGAAGATCGCAGGAAGCTATGATAAGGATAAAATTATGGTAATTACCATTTCCGGCCGTGGTGACAAGGACTGTGCAGCCATCGCCCGTTACAGAGGGGAGGATATCAATGAGTAAGATCAAAGAAGCATTTGCAAAAGGCAAAGCATTTATTCCATTTATTACCTGTGGAGATCCGGATCTGGAAACCACCAAGGCTGTTGTAAAGAGTATGGCGGCAAATGGTGCAGACCTGATCGAGCTGGGAATTCCTTTTTCTGATCCTACTGCAGAAGGTCCTGTCATTCAGGGAGCAAACTTAAGGGCACTGACCGGTGGCGTGACAACGGACAAAATTTTTGACATGGTGCGGGAGCTGAGAAAAGAGCTCACCCTTCCCATGGTATTTATGACCTATGCTAACGTGGTATTTTCCTATGATGCAGACAAATTTATTTCCACCTGTGCAGAAATTGGAATCGATGGTCTGATCCTGCCGGATCTTCCTTATGAGGAAAAGGAAGAATTTTCAGATATCTGTAAGAAATATGGTGTGGAGCTGATCTCTCTGATCGCACCTACCTCAGAAAACCGTGTAGCCATGATTGCCAGAGAGGCGGAAGGGTTTATCTATATCGTATCCAGCCTTGGTGTGACCGGTGTGCGGAGCGAGATCCGAACAGATATTTCCTCCCTCGTGAAGCTGGTAAGAGAAAATTCTTCCGTACCATGTGCTGTAGGCTTTGGTATTTCCACTCCGGAGCAGGCGGCAAAGATGGCCGATATTTCTGATGGTGCGATCGTAGGCTCTGCAATCGTGAAGCTGATCGCCCAGTACGGGAAAGAGGCAGCAGGCCCTGTCGGAGAATATGTGAAGTCCATGACAGATGCGGTTCACGCACTGTAAATTTGAATAAATGTGTAAGTGCCCCGGAACCCTCCGGGGCATTTATTATGTCATAGGAAATTGTTCCAAAATATAATTCTGGAATTTGTATATTTCAAACAAAATATATTTTTTTATGGAAATCGGATTGACACCAGACATAAATGGAATATAATTTAGTTAACCGGTTAACAAAACCGTATTCCAATATGTATGAAAAGAGCAGATATGAAAAACAGAGTAACCATCAGGGATGTAGCAGCGGCAGCAAATGTATCCGTTGCCACAGTATCCTATGTATTAAACGGCAAGAAAAAAGTATCAGAAGAAACCAGACAGAAAATACTGGCAGTGATAGATGAGCTTGGTTTTGTACCGGATCTGAATGCCCGTGGATTATCCGTTAAGGATACGAAGCTGCTTGGGGTTGTTGTTCCCCAGACAGAGCCGGGAAGCAAGCTGATGTTCCATAATATTTTTTACAGTGAATTACTGGGAAGCATCGAATATGCTGCAAGGCAGCGGGGCTATCATGTTATTATTTCCGCTACGGATGTGACAGAGGATTACCTTCATCTGATCCAGGAAAGGAATCTGGCTGGGGTGATCATCATTGGAACCTACCAGAATCGTTTCTTCAGCGAACTGAAAACACTGGACGTGCCGGTTGTGCTGATCGACAGTTACTGTAAATATGATTATTTTCATAAGCTGAGGATTGATGACGAAGACTGTTCCTATCAGGCGACAGAATATGTGATCCGCCAGGGACACAGAAGGATTGGACTGGTGACCGGTCATCTACAGGAAGATGGCGTTATGCAGAAACGTTATCGCGGTTTCCTGCGGGCATTTGAGCAGAATGGACTCACTTTTTCTGGTGAAAATCTGTATGAAGCAACTGTGGATTATGAAAGTGGTGTCCGGGCAGCTGACTGGTTTGCGGATACGAAGGCAGATATTACGGCAGTCGTTGCCACAGCGGATGTACTGGCGATCGGCCTGATGAAGGGTTTTTACGAAAAAGGCATCCGGGTACCGGAGGAGGTATCCATTATAGGATTTGATGATCTTGATATCTCCAAGTACACGACGCCGGGACTTACGACAGTGAAACAGCCCATATCAGCCAAGGGAGAGCGTGCCGTTGAAATACTGATCGAGAATATAGAAAATCCCAAGATGGAAAAAGTGGAAGAAGTATTTCCGGTAGAATTAATAGAAAGACAAAGTATCAGAAAAAGAGTGGAGACAACATGATTTTTGAAATAATAAAAGGACAGGGCTATCAGAAGAGGATTCCGTTGGGAAACGGACTGTATGCACAGATCAGGCGGACTGAAGCAGAAAAGCTTGTGATTGACGTACCATATCAGGGTGTGTATGGTCTTGGAGAAAAGTTCGATTCTGTTAATCAGAAAGGAAAGACCGTAGAGACACAGGTAATTGAAAAGTTCTGTAATCAGGGAAATATCAGCTATTGCGTGACACCGTTTTTTATTACAGATTCCGGTTTTGGTATTTATATCAAAACCGGAAAAAAGACAGTGATTTCCCTGCAGGATGAAATTATATGTGAGATCCCGAAAGAAGCAGAGGTTACTGTTTTTACTGGAAGTATTGGAGAAATCATACAGGATTATGTGGGTCTGTTCCAGAAACCTAAGCTGCCGCCAAGATACGCATTTGGAATCTGGGTATCGGCCAATCACTGGAACTGTGAGGCAGATGTAGACAGGCTGCTTGCAGAGCTGGAAGAATATAGGTTTCCTGCAAGTGTGATCGTGCTGGAGGCATGGAGTGATGAAGCGACTTTTTACATCTGGAACGGAGCTGAATATAAGCCGGAGAAGTCCAAAGAAGGATTCAGCTATGAGGATTTTGATTTCAGAAACAGTCCTTACTGGAAGGATCCAAAGGGAATGATCGAAAAACTTCATGAAAAAGGAAAGAAGCTGGTACTCTGGCAGATACCGGTATTTAAAGGAATGGAACCTGACAGAACATCAGAGCAGCTTGACCTTGATAAGGAATATGCCATAGAGCATGGACTGGCAGTTCTCAATAAGGATGGAACACCGTATGAAATACCGGAAGGAAACTGGTTTGAAGGCTCCTACATACCGGATTTTACCAATGAAAAAACAAGGGAATTCTGGTTTCGTAAGAGACAGTATCTGACGGATATAGGCGTGGATGGATTCAAAACAGATGGCGGAGAGTTCATTTATTCCAAAGATGTATTATTTTCAGATGGAACAGATGGAGAAGAGGGCAAGAACCAGTACTGTCAGGATTATATCAATGCGTATAGTCACTTTATTACAGAGGATCAGGTATTGTTCAGCCGTGCTGGATATGCAGGTGCTTCCGGAACCCCTATCTTATGGGCAGGAGATCACCAGTCAACCAATGATGAGTTAAAGAATGTACTTCGGGCGGCTCTTTCATCTGCCATGAGTGGGATTCTTTTCTGGAGCTTTGATATAGGGGGATTTGCGGGACCGCTGCCCAGTCTTGACTTGTACAGAAGATCTACCCAGATGGCAGTATTTACTCCGGTTATGCAGTGGCATTCAGAACCGGATGGAGGTCAGTTCAGGGAACTGATGCCGGGAGCTGAGGGCAATAATGAAAGAAGCCCCTGGAATATAGCAATGGCATATAACAAGCCGGAATTTATCGAGGAAATGCGATACTGGCATATGCTCAGGAAAGCGTTACTGCCCTATATTTATGAATCTGCACAGACTGCAGTCCGTGAGAGCAGACCAATGATGCGGCCGCTTGTATTTGATTATCAGGCTGACAGAGCTGTGACAGACATAGAGGATGAATACCTGTTTGGAGACAGCCTGCTGGTTGCTCCTTTTATGGAAGAGGATCAGACATCCAGAAAGGTATATCTGCCGGAAGGAAAATGGCATGATCTTTTTACTGGCAGATGCTATGAAGGAAAGAAATGGCATGAATCAGACAGAAAATCCAGACTGCCGGTTTATATAAAGGCAGATGCCACGATCCCTGTGGATCATAATGGAAAAACAATCATGGTAAAGGGGGGATGATACAAAGGACATATTCTGAATTTCATACAGGGAAACATGGGAGGTTAACCGTTTAAAATGAAAAAGGAGAGCATACAGATATGAGAAAAAAATTAATTTCACTTTTATTAACAGGCGTATTAACAGCATCACTGCTTGCGGGATGCGGATCTACAGATAACAGTAACAGTGCAGCTTCTGAAAATACAGCAGCTGCAGAAGAGACAGCTTCAGCAGGAGAGGATCAGGAAGCCGTTGATCTGGCTGGAACAGAGACAACTGAAGAAGCAGTGGAAATTACTTATGCGAATTTCAATGCTTCCGGTGGAAATGAGGAAACGCTTCAGAAAATGTATGAGGCTTTTCATGAAGAGTATCCCAACATTACAGTAAATATTGAAACAATCGGGTATGATGACTATTTTACACAGATGCAGACAAGAGTAGCAGGCGGTACTGCACCGGACTGTTATGAGTTAAATATCGAAAATTTTGCTGCCTATGCAAATAAGGGAGTCCTGGCAGAGCTGACCGGTATTGATACCAGTGGATACAATGCAACAGCACTGAATGCGTTTTCTGTGAATGGCAAGCAGTACGGTGTTCCTGGAAATTTCTCAAACGTAGTTCTAATTTATAATAAAGACCTGTTTGATCAGGCCGGAGTTGCTTATCCAACAGACGACTGGACATGGGATGATGCCATGGATGCCTGTGAGAAGATCAGTGCGCTTGGTGATGATATTTATGGCATTTACCAGCCAATTACCTTTAATGAATTTTTTAAGGTGGCAGCCCAGTATGGCGGAGGTGTCTTAAATGCAGATAAGACAGAGTTTACTATTAATTCAGAAGAAAATCTGAAAGCAGCAACCATGATGATCAGTAAGGTTACAGATACGAATGTACAGCCTACAGAAGCACAGATGGGAGGCATGGGTGACTGGGATCTGTTTGAAAGCGGAAGACTTGGCATGATTCCTACAGGTATCTGGGCATTCAATACTTTTGCAGATGCATGCGACTTTAACTGGGATATCTGTGTAGAGCCGGGTGGAACGCAGAAAGCAACCCACTTCTTCAGTAATGCACTTGTAGTTAATGCAGACAGTGATAAGAAGGAAGCTGCTGCTACATGGATCAACTGGCTGGCTTCCAGTGATACATCAGCCCAGATGAGAATTGATGCTGGATGGGATCTTCCCGCAATCAGCAATGAAGAAGTACTTTCCGGATACCTGAAGCTGACACCTCCGGAAAACCGTCAGGCTGTATTTGATTCCTTAAATTATCTTACAGTTGCTCCTATTATAGAGGATTATTCACTGATGTCAGATATTATTACCGGTAAACTGAGTCTGGCAGCAGGTGGAGAGATTACAGTACAGGAAGCACTGGATCAGGCACAGGAAGAGTGCAGTGCACAGATTTCATTACAGTAAAAGCAGAATTTGAAAAGACAGGTAAACTGCTGCATGCAAGCCATGCGGCAGTTTACCAGGAGTCTTATAAGGAAAAAATATGAGTAAAAGGAAAGAAAAAAGAGCTTTCAGAAATGCAATTCCCTTTATGCTGCCAAGTCTTGTGGGAATGATCGTTTTCAGCTTACTGCCTATCCTGATCTCCATTGTGATCAGCTTTACAGGGTGGAATGGGTTGGACAGACTGTCATGGAAGACACTGGCAGATAATTTTGTTTTTCTGGATAATTACAAACAGATACTGGGAACAGGTGAGTTCTGGAAAGTGCTTGGCCATACCTGCTACTATATCGTGCTGTATATTCCGCTGGTTTTAGTCATGTCGCTTGTGATTGCTTCTATTTTGAACAGAAATATGAAGGGAATCACAGTATTCCGTGTCATGTACTATATTCCGGTGCTTACTTCATGGGTGGCAGCCAGTCTGATCTGGAAATGGGTATTAAGTCCACAGTATGGAATTTTAAACCAGCTGCTTGGATATCTTGGTATTTCTGGACCGGGATGGCTGACAGATAAGGTATGGGCAATGCCTGCGATCGTGCTTGCTTCTGTATGGAAGGATATGGGATTTTATGGTTTGTTTCTTTTATCGGGCTTAAAAGCGATCGATACCGGATATTATGAAGCTGCAACAGTGGATGGAGCAGGAAAAATGAAGCAGTTTTTTTCCATTACACTGCCACTCTTAAGTCCATCCATGTTTTTCTGTATTATCATGGCACTGATCAATGCTTTTCAGCTGTTCCCACAGGTACAGATCATGACAGAGGGTGGACCAAACGGTGCAACACAGGTTATGGTAGAGAGAATTTATACTTATGGATTCAAGTACTTTAAGATGGGATATGCTTCAGCATATTCATGGCTTCTGTTTGTTATCATTTTTGCTCTGACGCTGGTTCAGATGAAATTACAAAATAAGTGGGTGCATTATGAATCATAATAAATTTGGAGAAAAGCTGAAAATTATATGGAACTATGTTCTGGCATGCCTGATTGCGATTATCGTGATGATCCCGTTTTTCTGGATGCTATCCACTTCCTTTAAAAGTAAGGGAGCGTTAATGCAGATTCCGGTTGAGTGGATTCCGAAGGAGCCTACGCTGGATGGATACAAAATGGTATTTTCAAGATTCCCGTTCCTTAGGGCGATCCTGAACAGCTTTCTGATCACCTGCAGCTACACAGTAGTTACGATCCTTTCAGCATCCATGGCGGCATTTGCTTTTACCAAGATACAGTTTCCCTACGCAAATGTGATATTTAAGTTATATCTGGCATCCATGATGATTCCCACACAGGTGACCATGATCCCGCTGTTTGTGATCATGAATAATCTGGGACTGATCAATACCTATCCCAGTGTGATCCTGCCATCGCTGTTCCGTGCTTTCGCAGTATTCATGTTGGTACAGCAGATGAGAGGAATCCCCAATGATTACATGGAAGCTGCGCAGCTTGATGGTGCAGGTCTGTTCAGGATTTACAGGACAGTGATCCTTCCTCTTACCAAATCAGCGATTGCAACACTGACCATTACTACCTTTATGGAAAGCTGGAATGACTATCTGTGGCCATTACTTATGCTGAATGATAAAAATAAAATGACACTGACACTGGCATTAAACAGCTTGAACGGACAGTATGGTACAGAGTATAATATTTTAATGGCAGGAAGTTTACTTTCTATGATACCGATTATTGTTATTTATACTCTTGCTCAAAAATACTTTAAGGAAGGATTAATGGCTGGCGGCGTAAAGGGCTAGTCCGGGATGAAATTATGGTAAAAAAATACAGCTTTGGCAATCCCATTGAAACAGATGCAGTTGTAAAGGATATTGCAGAAACTGAATGGAAGGACGGCATATTCAGAAAAGAGGGCAATTCTTTTCACTATACACTCCGGCCGGATGAGATCATTTACGGTCTTGGCGAAAATGTACGTGGCATGAATAAGAGAGGCTGGCGGTATGTGAGTGAATGTGCGGACAATCCGAATCACTGCGAGCATACAAATTCTCTTTATGGAGCCCACAATTTTATCATGGCTGGTGACGGCGTGCAGAAGACCTGTGGCCTGTTTGTAGATACACCGGGCAGGGTCACCTTTGATGCCGGTTATACAGATATCGATGAACTCTGTATCACCATGGAGGATGGAGATTATAAGCTTTATCTGATCGAAGGCGCATCCTATCCTGATGTGGTAAAGGAATTCCGTGAGCTGATCGGAAGAAGCTATATTGCACCCCGCTGGGCGTTTGGTTATGGACAGAGCCGTTGGAGCTACAATACCGCAGATGAAGTCAGAGAGGTTGCAGCAGAATATAAAAAGAGAAATATCCCTATCGACAGTATTTATCTGGATATTGACTATATGGAGCGGTACAAGGACTTTACCATTAACCGGGATACCTTTGCAGATTTCGAAGATCTGGTAAAGGAAATGAAGGAGCAGAAGATCCATCTGGTGCCGATCATAGACGGCGGCGTGAAGAAAGAGGATGGCTATGATGTCTATGAGGAAGGAAAAGAAAAGGGGTATTTCTGTAAGGATGAGGATGGCGAGGACTTTGTCATCGGTGTATGGCCTGGCAAGTGCTGCTTCCCGGATATGCTGAATGATGAGGCCAGGGAATGGTTTGGCGACAAGTACCGGATCCTGATCGACAAGGGAATTGACGGCTTCTGGAATGACATGAATGAGCCGGCGATCTTTTATTCTGAGAAACGTCTGAAAAAAGTCTTTGACAAGATGGAAGAATATAAAACAGCCAATCTGGATGTCAATACCTTCTTTGAAATGACGGATCTGATCGGTACGATCTCCAATAATCCGGAGGATTATGCTTCCTTTTATCATAATTATAAGGGAAAGCGTTATCGTCATGATAAGGTGCATAACCTGTTTGGCTACTATATGACAAGATCTGCGGCGGAAGCGTTTGAGCGTTATGTGCCGGAGAAGAGAATCCTGCTGTTTTCCAGAGCATCCTATATCGGAATGCACAGGTCTGGTGGTATCTGGCAGGGGGATAATATGGCATGGTGGTCACATCTGAAGATGAATGTGAAAATGATGCCATCCCTTAATATGTGTGGCTTCCTTTATACTGGTGCAGATGTCGGTGGATTTGGTGCAGATACGACAGAGGATCTGGTCTTAAGATGGCTTGAATTTGCTGTATTTACACCTCTGCTTCGAAATCACTCCGCAAGAGGGACCAGAAGACAGGAGGTTTACCGTTTTTCCCATGTGCAGGACTTTGCGGATGTGATTGGTGTGCGTTATCAGATCCTTCCTTATATATACAGTGAATATATGAAAGCAGCACTTCGAAATACCATGATGTTCAGCCCGTTGTCTTTTATTTACGGAGAGGATGCACTGGCAGGACAGGTGGAGGATCAGCTTCTGATCGGGGAAAATATTATGATTGCTCCGGTCTGTGAGCAGAATGCTTCCGGCAGAGTGGTATATTTTCCGGAAAGAATGAAGCAGCTTATCTTCAGAAAAGGAACCGTTGCAGAGGGGATTGTTTACGAAAAAGGCTTTGCCTATGTGGATATGCCGATGGGCAGTGTGAATATTTTCCTGAGAGAAGGATATCTTTTCCCGGCAGCAAAGGGTGGAAAGTGTGTAGAAGATGTTGATTTTGAAGACCTGACGCTGTATTCTTTTGGAGAAGAGATAAAACCGTATGAGTACTATCTGGACGATGGAGAAACCAAAGACTTTAATATAGGGTCACATGTCCGTATGCTGAGCTGTTAAATGACCGGAAGGCTGGCAGCAGGTTTTGTCAGCGGAAGGGAGTTAAGCAGATGAGTGAAACCATAGTAACACTGAAAAAGGGAGAAGGCCGTACACTGAAAGCCGGTGGTATGTGGGTTTTTGATAATGAGATCGAAAGCATCATGGGACGTTTTGAAAATGGAAGCATCGTGACAGTACATGATTTTGACGGCTATCCTATGGGAAGAGGCTTTATCAACCAGAATTCCAAAATAAGGATCCGCCTGATGACCAGAAATGTAAATCAGGAAATTGACCACGAATTCTTAAGGAACCGTGTCAGAATGGCATGGGAGTACCGCAAGAAGACTGTTGATACGGGAAGCTGCAGGGTGATTTTCGGAGAAGCAGATTTCCTGCCAGGACTTGTGATTGACAAGTTTTCGGATGTGCTTGTAGTGGAATCTCTTGCGCTTGGCATTGACCGTTTCAAGCTGGAGATCGTGGAGCTGTTAAAGGAAGAGCTTCTGAAGGATGGCATAAGGATCCGTGGTGTCTACGAGAGAAGTGATGCCAAGGTAAGGCTGAATGAAGGCATGGAGCGGGTGAAGGGCTTCCTTTCTGAAGAGTTTGATACCAATGTTGAGATCGTTGAGAATGGTGTGAAATATCTGGTAGATGTGAGGGACGGACAGAAGACAGGATTTTTCCTGGATCAGAAATATAACCGCCTGGCGATCCAGAAGCTGTGCAAGGATGCCAGAGTCCTGGATTGCTTTACCCATACAGGTTCCTTTGCCCTGAATGCGGCGATCGCTGGAGCAAAAGAGGTTACTGGTGTAGATGCATCGGAACTGGCAGTGGAACAGGCTGCGAAGAATGCAGCGCTGAATGGTGTACAGGACAGAGCGAAGTTCATCTGCAGGGATGTATTTGAACTGCTGCCGGAGCTTGAAAAGCAGGGAGAGAAGTATGATGTGGTGATCCTGGATCCCCCAGCTTTCACCAAGTCCCGTAATTCTGTAAAGAATGCAATAAAGGGCTATCGTGAGATCAATCTCCGTGCCATGAAGCTGGTAAAGGACGGCGGCTTCCTTGCTACCTGTTCCTGCTCCCATTTCATGACTTATGAGCTGTTTACAGAAACGATCGGGCAGGCGGCCCGTAACGTGCACAAGAGACTGCGTCAGGTTGAATTCCGGACACAGGCTCCGGATCATCCGATTCTCTGGGCGGCAGACGAGTCATACTATTTGAAATTCTACATCTTTCAGGTCGTCGATGAAAAATAAGGACTGGAAAGTGGCGGTTTGGCTACGGTATTGAGATTTTTTTGAAAAGGAAGCTATGATATTATTATCATGGAAGTAATGAACAGAGAGTGATCGAGAAAATGCGGTTGCTCTTTTTTATTGTGAAGGGATTTACATATGTTATAATAAAACAAATTAATAAATCGGTATTTGACAGAGCGAAAGGAGCTGGATAATATGTTCATTATTATTTATGATTTTTCAATGGCAGTACTCATGTTTCTATTTGGAATATATTTTTACAAATCAAAAGGAAAAGCTGCCCGATTTTTGTCTGGTTATAATATGAAGTCAGAAGAAGAACGAAAAAAATATGATGAAAACGCTATGTGTAAGGCATATGGAAAAAGAATGATGGTTATGTCTTTGCCGTTCATTGTAGGAATGATCATAGATATTCAATATCAAGGAACCGGTTGCTTGATTGCATGGATGATATGGCTTATTATGTTTATTTCATTGCTTATTGACAGACATAAAAGAGAACGATAAATTTGAATTTGATGGAGGAACGATTATGAATAAAAAGAAAAAAATAACCATATTGGTATGTACTCTTTTTATGGTGTTTAGTTTAGGGGCTTGTGGAAAGACAAAAGAAGATGCAGCTGTCGTAACACAGCAGGAAAGCAGCCTACAGATTGAAAGTATGGATGAGGAGACGACATCAGAAGAATCCACCACTTTTAATAACGGTGAAGAAGATGATATAGAGCTAAAAGATACAATTGAAATAGATTTCACCTATGATTACACAGAAGATATCAAAGCGGATGTTGCCTATGTGGTATCAAATTCATCCTCTCTTCAGGAGGAATTAAAGAATATCGATACAATTACCCAAAAATACACCTTGCTGGCAGAGTCTGCGCTGACTCAAGGAGAGATGAATGTGGCATCTCAATGGCTTTATGTGATTTGGGATACGGAACTGAATAATCTTTGGAGCAGATTCAGTAGCTTGGCAAATCAGAATACTAAAGAAATGGTTCTTGAAGAACAGAGAAACTGGATTGCTATGAAAGAAGAAGTAACATTAATGAGCCTTGGTTCTCAGGAGGAAAATGGCAGTATGTATCCTATGCTTGTAAATTCCCTTTGGGAAGAAAAAACCAAGAACAGGGCTTATTTCATTGCAAATGAGCTGGCACAGATTGAGGGAGAATCTTTTGCCATGCCGGAAGCATCTACAAAGTACGGTTTGTTTGTCGATAACCAGGGAACTGATGCCGTGTACAGTTCACTAATCACTCAACAAAGCTGGGAGGGAGAAGATGAGGCGATCATTTCTGTCTATAGGCTGGGTGAAATAGAAGGAAGTTTTATTGATAATGGAAATGGAAACCTTGATTTCACATCGGATGACGGCAGCATTAAGGGAACTATCCAAATCAACGGATGGAATGGAGCAACTTTTGAAGTCACGGAAACAATAGGAGCAGTTCCATTCTCTGTAGGGGAGAAATTTGAGTTTCCTTTCGCATTTTAGTCTAAAAGATGGTGATTTAAAATTATGCGAAAATAGCCATCCCGATGACTTGTCCAATTTGTAGAGAATGGAAACTTTCAGTAATACGCTCTGTTGATGTGCTGATTTTTCTACGATATACTCCTTCAAAAAGGAGTGTGCTCTTATGGGTAGAGAAATTTATGACATCATCAATGACATGGCAGAAGTATTAAATGCATCGCAGATGCAGAAACTACAAGAGGTGTTGGTAAAACGGTTATCTGAAAATACTGTATCTGATTATTTGCAGACAACGAATATGGACTTTCTAGATATGTTTTTAACTGCAAAGCATTTAGAAGGGTGTTCTGACAAAACAATACGCTATTATAGGTGTAATATTGAAAAGATGTTGGATACAATAAATATTCCGGTCATAAAGATAACGACCGAGATGCTACGAAAATATCTTGTAGAGTATCAAACGATAAATAATTGTGGAAAGGTAACTATTGATAATATTCGTAGAAGTCTTTCCACATTTTTTTCGTGGCTAGAGGAAGAGGATTATATTATAAAAAGCCCAATGAAAAGAGTTCATAAGGTAAAGACTGCCGTTATTGTAAAAGATACCATTCCGGATGAGAAAATAGAAATTCTTAGAGATAATTGTAATAATCTGCGTGATAGGGCAATGATTGATTTTCTGCTTTCAACAGGAATTAGAGTAGGCAAATTGGTAAGGCTGAACATTGATGATATAGATTTCTCTGAGCGGGAATGCGTGGTTTATGGCAAAGGAGACAAAGAGAGGAAAGCATATTTTGATGCTAAGACCAAAATTCATTTGTTGAATTATATTGAATCAAGGACAGATAATAATATAGCGTTATTTGTGTCGTTAAACAAACCACACAGTAGACTTACTGAAAGCGGTGTGGAGTTACGATTACGAGAAATGGGGAAGAAGTTAGGTGTAGAAAAGGTACACCCACATAAGTTCAGAAGGACTATGGCCACCAGAGCAATTGAGAAAGGTATGCCGATTGAACAGGTACAGAAAATTCTGGGACATGAGCAAATAGATACAACGCTCAGATATGCAATGGTTAATCAAAACAATGTGAAGCTATTGCATCGAAAATATATTTCATAGATTGACTTGTAACGCAAAAGACGTTACAATAAAAGAAAGATGGAGGTGTATTCTATGGGAAAAACAGCAACATTAAATATAAGAGTAAATCCAGATGTAAAAGAAAATGCAGAAAGTGTATTGGCACAATTAGGGATACCAATGGCTACTGCTATAGATATGTATTTAAAACAAATATCATTAGTAGGAGGAATTCCCTTTTCTATTGTATTACCAAAAGCAGCTAATTCAGTGAATGCAGATATGATGTCTGCTACACAGATTCATCAAAAGTTAGAAAAAGGATATGCCGATATAGAGAAAGGAAATGTTGAGGATGCAGCTAGTGCGTTTGTGGCATTTAGAGAGAGGCATTAATGAAGCAATATAAGGTAGAGATTACAAAAGAAGCTTTGCAGGATATGGAAGATATATACAATTATATTGCTATAGATTTGCTTGCTCCGGATAATGCAATGGGGCAATATAATCGCATTGCTGATGAAATACTTACATTAGACACTTTCCCGGAACGATTTAGGATTATGGATTCTGAGCCGGAAAAGAGAATGGAGTTGCGTAGAATGCTCGTCGATAATTATTCAGTGTTTTACACAATCCGTGACGAAAGGGTAATTGTAACGGATGTGTTATACACGGCATCTGATATAGAAGCACGTTTGAGAGGCGAGCTATAAAAGTACGCGTTTATTTGAATTTTACGCACTATTAACTTTTGGATATAAAGTGCCAATATTACAAATATAGAAACGGATTTCTGTAGATTTGTTCAAGGAGGATTAAAATGGCAATTAATTTATATGGAAATGTAAGTGGTACTTATCAAAAACCAAATATAGATTTATTTGAAATGGCTCGGAAACAGAATAATCAGCCTGTAAAATTTTGTGATACAGAAGCGGGTAAAAATCTTCCGGCCATAAAGGTTAATATCTCAGAGGAAGGCTTACGTGCTTTACATGGTAGTAAGATGAAGGGTAGCGTAGATATACAAAAGCAAATGGAAGAAATGCAGTATATTTCGGAGCATCAGCCTGTGGAGAGTTTTACAAACAGATTATCAAGGGTAATGCAGAATAGTTATGTGCAGTTCTCCGAGAGTAATTCAGATGAAAAACTGACAATACAAAAAAAGGCGGATGTATTGTTGGGAGAATTCAAAAGTATTTGTGATGAGATTAACTCAGGATATGACGGTGGAACCAGAGTAAGATTTATTGAGGATTCTACGTCAACAGATGGTTTTAGAAAATTGAGTAAAGATGATGAACTGTCGATTCTGTTAAGTGAATTTAGCAATTTTGTTGAAGGACGTTTTGGTAAAACCCATCAGGAAGAAAGTGAAAAAGTAGCAAAAATTGTGAATGATTTGCAGAAGGTAAAACAGGAAATGGGACGTGGAGATATTCGGTATTATGAGCCAGAATATATTCCAAGTGATTTTGTTGAAAAATTACTGAAAGCAGCAAGTGATTATATAAAGGCATAGAAGGAAGAAACGGAAGTTCAAATTCCAGTTTATAGGGATGATTCAATAATTATTTTTGCATGAAAAAAGGTGCGAAGCACCCTAGTCCGTCCAGGGCGACAGCCTTGGCCCATAGATGTGTTGTGACACATCGTATTGGGTTATTATCTGTCACGCTTCGCTCAGATATCGTAGCTTTGCTACGAAAAGAAAAATTGAATTTGTAAAGAAATCAGCAAGGGCTGAAAAAAGGAATCGAGAAATCGGTTCCTTTTTTGGTTATGGTGACGAGGAAAATGCAACATGCTTGTCATCATGGAACGGACAACAAGCCATTCCATTTCGACCGATTTTCATATGCAAAGCCCAATCAAGAATCTGCATATGTGATCCATATTTCTCCTGTATCACCTTTTTCGGTGTGTTAGGAAAAGGAATGGGAAGCTTGTTTCGGGAGTTTGTCATAGGTGCAGATTCTTTCGGACAGTTAAGCAGCGGAATACCTAACCGTATCCTTTCCGGGCTTATGTACTGGCTGATCGTAGCTATTGTTATGGGAATTTTATTCATAATAACCGGATTACTGATAGTTGGGATTGGCTATCAGGTTGGAAAAATCTACCGGAAATATTGCTGGGATATCCTCAGTATCATAGTGGCGATAACGAGTACAGCTATTGTAATTTACTTTGGAGAATGGATTAAAAACGCTATTCCGATAAATCTCATGGTATTTCTATTACTATCACATGTTATTTATATTTACTTTCATGCTAATATATATTATCATATTAGCATGAAAGGAGATTCTATATGACTCAATTTGAAAAATTAGATTTGTTATTGCGTGAATGTGGAGGGACAATTCAGACATTTCAAGTCCTAAATAATGGAATTAGTAAGTCTGTGTTTTATGCCTATGTGAAGGAACGAGGATTAGAGCAAGCTTCTCATGGTGTGTATGTATCACCTGATACGTGGACAGATGCGATGTTCCTTTTGCATTTGCGTTGTGGTCAAGCTGTATTTTCTCACGAAACTGCATTGTTTTTTCATGATTTAACGGACAGAGAGCCTTTGAAATACACCATAACAGTAAGAACTGGATATAATCCAAGCCGTTTGCAGGAAGACGGTTTTCAAGTGTATACAGTAAAAAAGGATTTACATGAAATAGGGATCACAACTATGCTGACATCATTTGGACATTCAGTTCCGGTTTATGATATGGAGAGAACGATTTGCGATCTGCTTCGCAGCAGGAAAAATATTGAAATGCAGGTATTCCAAGATGCATTAAAGCAATATGCGAAACGTAAGGATAAAAACTTACGGATGCTTATGAAATACGCAGCTATGTTTCATGTTGAAAAGATACTAAGACCATATTTGGAGGTGTTACTTTAGATGATAACAACGGCAAGACAATTAAAGGATTTGGTTCGTAATCTGTCAAAGAAAAAATCCGCAGATGCACAGATTTTGATGCGGAATTATATGATGGAACGTTTTTTAGAACGAATTTCTTTATCAGAGTATAAAAATCAGTTTATATTAAAAGGTGGGATGCCAGAGCTACTATGGATCTGGATGCTACCATTGAGAGATTTTTATGACATCTATATTTTACAAAAACTGTATGGGGAGCAACTTTCAAAAGATGTATTAAGGGATGCACTTGTTGCTACCGCTAAGAAGCGAGAAACGTTAGAACAGATAGAAACTGAAGACATAGATGAGGTTTTTAACGAGATTCAATCCAGCTCTGTTATGGAAAATCTATGGAAAGCTTATCAAAGAAATTATTCTTACTCTGCTGACATTCCATGGCATACAATTATGAAATCAATTCGCACATTATATGAAATTATATCAAAAAATACATATAATGTATTGCAGTTCTCCAAGAACGTAGAAAAGCCGAATGACGGAACAACAAAACAAGGGAAGGAGTTGCACCATGAATAAAATCCTGATTATAGATGATGACAGAGAACTGTGCGCTTTGATTAAACGTAGCGTACAAGCAGAAAACATAGAAGCTGATTTTTGTAATACCGGAAAAGAGGGCTTACAAAAATTAAGAGAGCAGGAATATCAGCTTGTGGTGCTGGATGTGATGATGCCCGGCATGGATGGTTTTGAAACGATGGAAGAAATTCGCAAGGAGTACAGCTTACCGATTTTGATGTTTACATCTAAAAATGACAGCATTTCTAAAGTACGAGGCTTACGGGCCGGAGCGGACGATTATCTTACAAAACCGTTTGATATGGATGAACTGATTGCCCGTATTGCGTCTCTTATACGCCGCTACACTCGCTTTAATCAGCAAGCCGGAGCCATACAAAAGCTAAATTTTAACGGACTGCAGATTGACCTTGAAAATCGTTCTGTTACTACATCAAACGGCACTTTTGAACTGCCCCCAAAGGAATTTGATTTGCTCCTGTACTGTGCAAAACATCAAGGGAAAATTTTGACCAAACAGCAGATTTATGAGGAAGTATGGGGCGAAGAATATTTCTATGATGACAGTAACATTATGGCGATTATCAGCCGACTTCGTAAAAAATTAGAAGTCAATCCTTCAAGCCCAAAGTATATCCAAACGGTCAAAGGGATTGGCTACCGGTTTAATAAGGAGGTGTAGTCGGCATGGAAATTATCGTATTCTTGTCCATTGTGATTGCTGTTGTGGCTGTATTGACTTCCATCGTTCTCGTTCGGCGTGTAAAAAAACAAATAGCAGAAATGACCGATGTGCTGGTTGATGTGAAAAACGGAAATGGCAACCGGCGTATTCTATCTGCAACAAATGAACTGACAGCACCTCTTGCCTATGAAATCAATGAGATCGTTGTGGCCTATGAAAGCAGACTTTCAACTGTACGGCAGACAGAAGAAACCAACCGCCAACTTATGACGAGCCTTTCCCATGACGTGCGAACGCCCCTTACTACTCTGCTTGGGTATCTTGACGCTGCACACAAAGGACTGGTCACAGGAAAAGACCGGGATGATTATATTGAAACCGCCCGTCGGAAAGCCCATGATCTGAAAGAATACATTGATGTACTTTTTGACTGGTTCAAGTTAAATTCCAACGAGTTTGCTTTGGAGATCCAGAGCGTTGAGGCCGCAGAGCTGACAAGAAATATTCTGATCGACTGGATACCGATTTTTGAGGATAAACAGGTTGATTATGACATTGATATTCCTGAACAGCCTGTCCGGGTAAGACTAGATATGGATAGCTATATGAGGATCATCAATAACCTTATTCAAAATGTAATCGCTCATAGCCATGCAGACAAAATTAAAATTTCCCTATCGAAGAAGGAAAACAGCATGGAGCTGTTGCTGGCGGATAATGGAGTGGGAATTGAGAAAGAAGATTTGAAACACATATTTGAACGGCTTTATAAGTGTGATAAAGGACGCTCTGAAAAAGGCAGCGGACTTGGTCTTTCTATTGTCCATCAGCTTGTAGAAAAGATGGGTGGAAGCATAACAGTTGAAAGCTTTCCGGGAAAGGGAACTGAATTTGTGTTGCGTTTTCCTTTGGAGATTTAAGCGGGTTCCCGTCCTTACGGTGGGAACTCTTGTCATTTTAGCCGAATTTCAAATTGCAAGGTTAATGCAAGGTTGCGGCAAGGTTAATGCAAGGTTGGCGTGATAGAATACCTTACAGAACAGGAGGTTTTGAATATGGATACAAATTATATCATTGAAACAAAAAATCTGACAAAGCAATACGGCTCACAAAAGAGTGTGGCTGACTTAAATATCCATGTGAAGCGTGGGAGAATTTACGGTCTGCTGGGCAGAAACGGAGCCGGAAAAACCACTACCATGAAAATGCTGTTGGGCTTAACGAAGCCGACTTCCGGGGAAGTCAAAATCTGGGAAAAGTCTTTGCAAGGAAATGAAAAGAAGTTGCTGCCCCGTATCGGAAGCCTGATTGAGTCCCCCGGTTTTTATCCCAATCTGACCGGCACAGAGAACCTGCGTATCTTTGCTACTCTTCGGGGCGTACCAAACAATCATGCTATCAAAGATGCTCTGGATCTGGTAGGACTGCCCTACAAAGATAAAAAGCTCTTTTCACAGTATTCTCTTGGTATGAAGCAGCGGCTTGCCATCGCCCTTGCCGTTATGCACGATCCGGAGCTTTTGATTTTGGATGAGCCGATCAACGGCCTCGATCCCATCGGTATTGCAGAAGTACGTTCCTTTATTCGGGAGCTTTGCGACGCAAGAGGAAAAACTATTTTGATTTCCAGTCACATTCTTTCGGAGATTTCTTTGCTGGCTGACGATATTGGAATTATCGACCACGGCGCGTTGCTGGAAGAAGAAAGCCTTGCTGAGCTGGAGCAAAAAAGCAGTAAGCATATCCGTTTTACGCTCTCTGATACTGCACAGGCGGCAAGAATTTTGGAACGCAATTTCCATGAAAACCATTTCTCCATACAGGACGACCACAATCTGCGCCTGCACAATCTGGATCTGCCTGTGGGGAAAATTGTAACTGCCTTTGTAGAAAACGGATTGGAGGTATCGGAGGTGCATACTTGTGAAGAAAGTCTTGAAGATTACTTCAAGCGTGTGACAGGGGGAGAAGGAATTGCTTAAACTAATCAAATGCGAATTTTTGAAATTAAAACGGAAGCCATTGGTATTTATTTCCCTACTGCTTTCTGTTTTCATGCCATTGGCTTATGCTTTCTTTCTGGCAGATGTAAACACTGATGTGGATGCTGTAAATGGAGTGATGTCCAGCCTATTCCAGCTTAGTGCATATTTGCTTTTGATGCCGCTTCTTGTGATACTGGCTTCGAATCTGTTGTTTGAGGAACTTGATAATGACACACTGAAAAACCTTGTTACCGTACCGGTAAATAGAACCAAGCTGGTGCTGTCCAAGATGCTGGTTTTACTGTTGTTTGCCGTTGGCTTTATGGCAGTTGGAGGATTGGTAAATCTTGCGGTTTTGTTGTTTCAGGGATGGGAACCGGTTGGGTTTTGGACCTTGTTTGGCGTTGGAATTGAAGAAGGGCTGATTATGTGGGTGGGCGCACTTCCCTGTATTCTGCTCGTTGTTCTTCTTAATAAAAACTATATCGTGTCTGTCGTGATTACCTTTTTCTATACGATTGCGAATTATATCCTTTCCATGAACGATATGTTTCTCACACAGCCTTTTGGTTTGAACATAGGAACCCTGTTTCCGGGGCCGCTGGCCTTCCGCTGGACATTCCAATTTTATGACCAAAGCCAGACCAGTGCGGAGTTAGCAGATTTGTTGGAACGGGTCAGTCCGTATTTTCTGAATGGTGTTCAGGTATTCGGTGTGATTATTGTGGAAGCCATTGTATTTCTTGCGCTGATTGCATTTGTTTACCGGCGACAGGAAATCTAAGGGGGTGTGACTATGTGGAACTTATTAAAATCGGAATTACTGAAACTGCGCCGGTGCCAGATTCTTTTGGTAGGGCTGGTGGCGCTTGCACTCTGTCCTTTGGTTCAGTATGGAAGTCAGTTGATTGTGGAGGCAGAGTACCGAAATCCAAATTATGATTTTTCTGCACTATTTGAAAATGTTGTTTGGGGAAACACTCAGATATTCCTTCCAATTTCACTGGTAATGATCGGAGGATGGCTTATAGACAGAGAATCCACTCATGATACACTGAAAAACATCATGACAATTCCTGTTTCTATGCCGAAAATGTTGGGAGCTAAGTTACTTTTAGTCGGTATGCTTGCAGTTCTGCTGGGAATATACAGCGTTGGCATTACCTTGATTACTGGATTGACGGTTGGATTATCGGGACTGACAGCGGAAGTGTTTTTTCATGGAGGTACACAGATCGTGTTAGCGGCTCTGACGACCTATTTAGTCTGTATGCCGCTGATCCTGATTTTTGGGCAGATCCGAGGGGCATATCTGGGCGGTTCCATTCTGGCGTTCTTCCTTGGATACAGCATGTTGTTTTTCAAAAGTGGTATCCTTGCCAGCATCTATCCGTTCTCTGCTGCGCTGATTTTAGTGGGATTTGACATGAGTGAATATGCCGGAACAACCACATCCGCAACCCCTTTGTTGGCGGTCATTGGGGTTGGCATCATGGTTCTCTGGGCGGTGCTGTTGTTACTGATGTCCAGTAACAAAAAAGAAATGAAATCCCGTAAACAGGCAAATGCCAAGGGAAAAGGAAAGTGTGCTGTACGCAGGAAAGGAAGGTGATAGCTGTGAAGAAAATAGTTTTATCATTATGCCTGATACTATTGGGTGCTTCTGTGCTTTCAGGTTGTACAAAAGACGAATTTCTCGATCAGTATAACAATATTGTTCAGTCTGCTGGTTCCATAGCGCTTACCGGAAATTCATCCTTACAAGGTACGAAAGAAAAAGGAAGTGATGATTATACAGGAAGCTATACAGCCAACTATGAGGATTTTTCAGATACAGAGTATTTGTTCGGCGGAACTTCCATAAAGCGTGAAGCTGGTAAGGATCTGTCTATTGACTGCGCGTTGGAGGTTACGGAGGGAACTGCAAAAGTATTCTGGATTTCTGGATCTGATGAAGCAGTCACTTTGATTGAAGCAACCGGAACTTATAGTGACACAATTACACTTCCTGATGGTGGAAATTATATCGGCATTGAATGTGAGAATTTCACTGGAAACATTGAATTAAATATTGAATAATACTCTGCCGGACGACGGCAAAAGAAAAATTGTAGCTAATAGTGATTTAAACTATTGTATTTGTTTAAAAATCAAAATATTTCTAATGAGTCTTCCGCATTTACCCACATCTGTAGATTTCCATCAAGATATAACCTTGCATATTCAAGAGAGTCATCAATAGCGAGTGCGTTTAATGCACAGTCTGATCCAGGTGTAGTCTTTAAATTCTTTTCAGTTTCCCAGCAGTCAATGCGAAGCATATAGCCGGCACTGGTATAAACATCAATACTGTTGCACTGTGGATTGTATTCTGCAAATATTGTTCTCATCGTATCCCATCTCCTTATGATTCAATCGATCATTAATTGTAAAAATTAAGAAGCATTCCAATCAGTTCACCATGTCAGTTTTATTTTGTGTTATACTATTTCATATAATTTTTTTGCCCTTGTATTTTCCCTTATCAGAGTTCGTAAACTTATATGGGAAGATATAACACAAGGGAAACAATAAGGGAAAGATTACCTGCGACAAATCCAGCGTTTTTAATGGTTTACAGTGAATTTAATAACAAAATATAACAGTTATTAAATTTCTTAAAACAGGTGAAATCTCAATCGGTAGTTGTGGAGGTAGAAAAACATGTATAGAATATATAGTGCACTTATCGAAATTGTTGCGGCAGCTGTTTTTATAATTCCTATTTGGTGCATATATAACAAGTTATGTTTTCATAGCTGGAAACGAACTATTATTTATATGGTATTTGGGTTTTATTTTACTGCAGTCTTAGCACTTGTAGGCTTTCCTAATATAGCATCTCTGAAAATTGATTTTGCAGTGAACGTTATCCCGTTTTTGGATATGGTTTCGGATTTCATTAATGCTTGTTTGAATATACTTTTATTTGTTCCGTTTGGTTTCTTTTTGCCGATATTGTGGGATAAATTTAGAAACATTAAAAATATTGCCTTAATGGGATTTATAGCTACAAGTTTAATTGAAATATCACAGATTTTTACTTTTAGAACGAGTGATATAAACGATATTATTACAAATACTGTTGGTACTATAATTGGATATTTTATTGTACATAGGATAACTGATAATTTTACGAAGCGAATCTTTTCAAATTCAAAAATGGGTGACTTTTACATAATATGTGTATCTGTAGCACTTATTATGTTCTTCCTTCAACCATTTATTTCATCATTGTTATGGGAAATGGTGCTGTAACTTCCCGTTTATTGGGAAGTCGCAGAGAACGAAAAATCGAGATTTGTGAGGGTAATTATGATAAAGTTTTTGAATGATATCAGGAATGCAGAAAAACCAATATCTAATAATAGAAAAATTATAAATACTATAGCTGTATTGTTCCTTGGAATAGCTTTGGGGACTTTTTCAAAATTTTTGGATTTTCGTCAAGCTGAACTTCCCAGTGTGCTTATGGCAATAGATGGAGCATTAGATGTTCATAATTTCCTTGGACGTTTTGCAATCTGGGTATTGATTGCACTGTGTATTTCTATTTATAGCAATTCTGCAATAAGAGCAAGCATTAATGTTTTAGCATTCTTTATTGGTATGGTTGCAAGTTACTATTTGTATTCAAACTATATTGCAGGATTTTTTCCAAGAAGTTATGCGGTGATTTGGTTTGGATTTACAGCTGTTTCTCCATTATTGTCTTTTGCCTGCTGGTATGCAAGGGGGAAAAGCAAACTGGCACTTATACTATCGGCGCTGATTTTGGCAGTATTGTTCAATATGTGCTTTGTATATGGATGCTGGTATTTTAATGCAAAATCTGTTTTGGAAGTGATAGTCTTTATTATTGGACTTATTGTTTTGAGGAGAGACACATTGAGGAGTTCTGCGCTAATGGGAACGATTAGTATAGTTCTTGCAGTTTTACTTGATATGGTTATTCCATTTCATTTTGGATAAACAAATTCAAGTTTGTAACGGAGGTATTTGCTATGAAAGGAATTAAGATTGAGTTATTGGGGATTGCAACAATACTTTTAGGAATTGCTGTGACAACAAATAATTTCTTTGGATATGTCCTAGGTTTTCTTGGATTTGGCGTCGCTGTAGCTGGCTGTTTTCTAAAAGATAAGCACTAATAACTTCAAGTTTGGAGAATTGAGAAAATCGGATTGATATAAAAAAGGAGGACACATAGATGAAAACAGTAGTTCTTTATAATATTATTTCTTTTATCATCATCGTTGCTTTGATTTTTGTCTTAAGGATTGTTAGTAAGAGTAATTTAAGACAAAATCAACAACTTGTTATTAAAGTCATTGCAACTATTTTAATTGTTTGTGTGATAGCGTTCGTGCTTTTTATTGATGCAATAGCATTTGGCATTATAGGACCAGTTCCAAATTAACAATTCCAGTTTTTGAAACTGAGAAATCGGAATTTATGGAGGAAAATTGTTTATGAAAAAGTTTAGAACCGTAGCATCTGTCATTATTATGGTCATTGCCGGAATAGTAGGTTTCTTCATTGGTGCTTTCTTGAATGAACCAATGGCTGGCACAATTCTGTTTTCAATGATTGCCGGAATTGCTTGCATTGTCTACGCCATAGATAATCATGAAGAATAGGGCAAATTCAAGTTTGTGGAATTAAGAAAATCGGAATTCAACAGGAGAAATGAAAGGAATAATGTTATGGATGATAATCAAATGATGAAAATCCGAAATTTCGGGTATTTAAACCAAGGAGCATTAAAAGGGCAAATTCTTTTTACAGGATCATCTTTGATGGAAATGTTTCCTGTCTGTGAAATTGCACGAAGCCAGGGTATCGAACAAGTGATATATAATCGTGGCGTTGGTGGATTGAATACAGATGAGTTTCTGGAAAATATCGATACATTGCTTTTAGATCTTGAGCCATCAAAGATATTTATCAATATCGGCACTAATGATATTACAAAAGAACGATTTGGAAATCAGTGGATGTCACATTTAATGGATAATATCTGTAGAATCATGGAAATTATCAAATCCCATATTCCAGATGCGGAAATTTTTATCATGGCGTTTTATCCTGCAAATCTTCACCTGCCATGGCAGACAGAACAATCAATTCAATGGATGAAACTCCGGACTCCTGAGAATCTTACATTATGTAATCATCGATTAAAAGAAATAGCAGAAAAATACGGTTGTCGTTATCTTGATTGTAATGAAGCCCTTGTTGATGCACATGGTGAACAGAAATCGGAGTATGCCATTGATGGTGTACATATGTATGCAAATGGATATTTGAATGTTTTTAAGTCTTTAAAGCCTTATTTGTAATGCATGAAAGAGTTTTATTAGTGGAACAAAAAGTAAACAAATCGGGAGTTTTGGAGAGAAAATTAATGGAAGAAAAAACATATCAGACTCCTTGCGGAACAATCCACTATTGGACAAACGTTTCACACCCGGATGAAATTACCCTTGTTTTTCTGCCCGGATTGACTGCCGATCATAGATTGTTTGATAAGCAGATTCAACATTTCAAGGAGAAGTATAATGTTGTGGTATGGGATGCACCGGCACACGCCGCTTCATGGCCGTTTCGGTTTGATTTCGATTTGTTCGATAAGGCAAAATGGCTGAACGATATTTTAAATCAGGATAAAATTGCCAAACCGGTCATTGTTGGGCAGTCTATGGGCGGATATGTTGGGCAGGCTTATGCACAGCTTTATCCAAACCGATTAACAGGTTTTGTCTCCATTGACTCTGCACCGTTGCAACGAAACTATGTGACTGCGGTTGAACTCTGGCTTCTGAAGCGAATGGAACCAGTATATGCTCATTATCCGTGGAAATTGCTTTTGAAATCGGGAACGGAAGGAGTTGCCACGTCTGATTATGGTAGAAATCTAATGCGTGAAATGATGCTGGTCTATGATGGTGACCAAAAGCGTTATGCGCAAATTGCTGGGCATGGTTTTCGTATTTTGGCAGAGGCAATGGAAAAGAATCTGCCGTATGAACTGAAGTGCCCATCTCTGTTAATATGTGGAACTCAAGACCATGCCGGTTCATGTATAAGATATAACAAAGCATGGCACCAAAAGAGTAGAATTCCTTTGAAGTGGATTGAAGGAGCTGGACATAATTCTAATACAGATAAACCGGAATTGATAAACAGTTTAATAGAAGAATTTGCCGCAGGTATTTAATAACAGATAACTCCCAGATTATGTAATCGCAAAATCGAAAGTTACAGAACTGACATGTTAGTCAACTTTTTGAATATAAGCACAAAACCGATGCGATAAATATTGAAGAAATGCACATAATGCAAGATATACAAATTGAAGAAACGTATATTATGTGATATAATATATTTATAATAGTGGAGGTGATTATGTATTTTAAAAGAAAAGTATACGATAAATTATTGGAATGGAAAAAGTTATACTCAGAAAAATACGCTGTATTGCTGGAAGGTGCAAGACGGGTAGGCAAATCGACCATTGCGGAGAACTTTGCCCAAAATGAATATAGATCCTATATTTTAATTGATTTTTCCAAAACACCAAGTAATATTTTGGAATGCTTTGATGATATAGGGAATTTGAATATATTTTTTCTGAGGCTGCAGGCAGAAACAGGAATCACATTGTATGAACATGAGTCTCTTATTATTTTTGACGAAGTACAGCTATTTCCAAGGGCCCGGCAGGCAATAAAGCATCTTGTACATGATGGCAGGTACAGCTATTTGGAAACAGGCTCTTGGATCTCGATAAAGAAAAATGTAAAGGACATTCTGATTCCATCAGAGGAAATGAAGATAGAAGTATATCCCATGGATTACGAAGAATTCTGTGATGCCATAGGTAGTAATTATAAGCTATTGCAGCAGATTTATGATGGTGGAGCAGCCATTGGACAGGCAACCAACCGTAAATTAATGAGAGATTTGAGGATCTACATGGCAGTAGGGGGGATGCCACAGGCAGTAGAAGCCTATGTTAATGGGAAGAACTTTTCAGAAATAGATATGGTAAAAAGGCAGATCATATCTTTGTATGAGGAAGACTTTAAGAAAATTGATGCAACCGGAAGAATATCTGCATTATATCATGCGATTCCGGCACAGTTGGCAAAGGATGCAAGAAAATATCGGATTACCACAGCAATAGGAAAAAGAAATAATACCAAGGCAGAAGAATTATTATATGAGTTGATAGATTCAAATACAGTTTTGCCATGCTATAATTCTACCAATCCAAGGGTCAGCCTGACGGACACGAAAGATTTTGACAGTTACAAGTTATATCTTTCAGATACAGGATTGTTTGTTACACTAATGTTTATTGATCGGCCGGTGACGGAAAATGATATTTATGCGAAGCTGCTTTCCGATAAATTACCGGCAAATCTGGGATATCTTTATGAGAATCTGGTTGCGCAAATGATTACGGCATCTGGAAGAGAACTGTATTATCATACCTGGGAGAAAAAAGGGAGTACGCATTATTATGAGGTGGATTTCCTGATTTCAGAAGGAAGTAAAATAAATGCATTTGAAGTGAAGTCCTCAGGATCCGGAAAACATGAATCCATAAGGGAGTTTTGCAGAAAATTTTCTCAAAATATTAGTAAGGCATATTTAATATCACAGAAAGATGCAGGAAAGGAAGAAAATCTATCGTTAGAACCGTTTTATCTCTTACCCTTTTTGGTAAAATGAGCTAAATAAATCGGAAGTTGTAGGGAGGTATCGTGATGAAACGAGTGATCGCAATTTTACTTATTTCAATCAATATAATTTCTCTGACTGCCTGTACGCAGAAGGCAGGGGAAAATGAAAAATATCAAGTTGTTGCTGCTGAGTATCCGAGTATGGCAAAGTATCCAGATGAAAGTAAATATACGAAATTAAATGGTGACTTTGACAGTGATGGTTTTGATAAGGTTTACGATGCATGGTGGGCCGATCGCAAAAAACAGATGGATCAACCGGATGGTTATAGAGATGGTCTGGATAGCTATCTGTCCACGCTTGTGCCACAGCTGCTCAGTGAAACCGGTGGAGAAAACAAAGCTTGTTCTCCGATTAATATTTATATGGCTCTTGCCATGCTGGCGGAGGTGACCGATGGTAATAGCCGAAGCCAGATTCTGAACCTGCTTGATTGCAATGATATAAACTCTCTTCATGAGAAGGCGTCTGCAGTCTGGAATGCAAATTACTGTGATGACGGTGCCGTAACCAGCATTCTCGCAAATTCTCTGTGGATGAACGATCAAATCAAATTTAAGCAGAATACTTTGGATTCGCTGGCAAAATATTATTATGCATCCTCCTTCCGGGGAGAAATGGGATCTGCCGCTTATGATAAGGCACTTCAGGAGTGGATTAATCAACAGACTGGTGGACTTCTGGAAGAACAGGCCTCGAAATTGTCGATGGATCCGGAGACCATCCTTGCTCTGGTTTCTACCATTTATTTCCGCACAAAATGGGATGGAGAGTTTTCTGAAAGTAATACAAAGCAGGATACATTTCATGCTGACAATGGTGATGTGACTTGTGATTTCATGCACCAGAGCAATACAAATACGTATTATTGGAGCGAGCGCTTTTCAGCAGCAGCCAAAAAGCTGGAAGGCAGCGGATATATGTGGTTTATACGGCCGGATGAGGGCATAACACCGGAGGAATTGCTTGCCGATGAGCATACCATGGAATTTCTTCTCAGCAGCGGTGAGAAGGCCGAAAGCAAATTTTTGATGGTGAATTTAGCAGTTCCTAAGTTTGATGTGGCATCCGATATGGAGCTGAAAAAGGATTTGATGAACCTTGGTATTACGGATATCTTTGACCCGGAAACCGCTGATTTTTCTCCTATGACCGATGATACAGCGGCATATCTTTCTCAGGCTAAGCATGCGGTGCGTGTTGCGGTTGATGAGGAAGGAGTTACGGCTGCGGCCTACACAGTGATGATGACAGCAGGTGCGTGCGCTCCGCCGGAGGAAGAGGTTGATTTCATTTTAAACCGACCGTTTATATTTGCTATCACAGGGACAGACGGATTGCCGCTGTTTGTGGGAATTGTTCATCAGCCGCAGGTGTAGTCTAGGTGGTTTCAAGAAAATTCTTCTTGTCCGAAGGGCAAGAAACAGAAGCTGATAATCCTACTTTGGGACTTCTGATTTGTAAAGATATGGATAAAGTAGAAGCCCAGTATGCATTAGAATCTACTAGCCAGCCACTTGGTATTTCTAGTTATGAATTATCAAAACTTATACCAGAAGAGTTCAGAGGTAGTATGCCTACCATTGAAGAAATTGAGGCTGAATTAAATGAATAAATTTCAATTTGCAGAATTAAGAAAACTGGTAATTGTGAGGAGAAAAGAATGAATATAAAGCAATTTTGGAAAGCTGTTCTTGCTCAGGATGAGGAAGAAATCAGAAAATATTTCCACAAGGATGCCTATGTAAATTGGCATTGTACCAACGAACATTTTACTGTGGATGAATATATTATTGCGAACTGTGAGTACCCTGGAGAATGGGATGGAATTATCGAACGGACAGAAATAGTAAATGAGTTAATTATCACCGTTACGCAAATCTATCCCAGGGATAAAAGTATTTCTTTCCATGTAACATCCTTTATTCAAACAAAAGATGATAAAATCATAGCAATGGACGAATATTATGCCGATGATGGAAGTGCACCGCAGTGGAGATTGGACAAGCACATAGGAACATCTGTTAAATAATTTTCAGTTGTGCGCCCAGCCTAAGACACAGGCAGGATGTTGCTACTCGTTTTTCGCTGAGGAAAGGCTTTGAATCCGGATCGGTTTTTTGAACAGCTGACACCTCATGGATTGCATCATACCTTTGCAACGAACTGTATCGAAAACGGAATGGGCCTAAGAATTAGAAAATAGTGAAAAAATAGTGAAATATTAATGGAAAAAGCTCTCCTTTTTGGATATAATAATATTTGAAAGGGAGGCTTTTTTATATGATAAAAGTGACTTTGACGAACGAAATTTTAAGATATATTACAGAAATTGAGCGGAACAGATATAAAGTATCGTCAGTAAAACTCTCCAAAACAGTTATGAATAAGCTTCGCAAAAATTCAAAGAAAAAAAGTTCGTATGCCTCGAACAAGATAGAGGGAAATCCCTTGTCGGAAACACAGGTGAACGAAGTAATAGAAAGTGATGAAAGAAAGCATTATCTGAAACCGGAGCAGGAGGTCCGGAATTATTTTTTGGCGTTGAATTATCTCGAAGAAAAGGTAAAGAATAAAGAAAAATTTTCCAAGAAACTTATTTTAGATGTACAGAAACTGGTGGAAAAGGGGGCTTCCAAAGAAAAAATAGGTCTCAGAGGATCTATGCCGCCCGGAGTTCTGTTTGCAGTGTATGATTCCAAAACAGGGAATCCGGATTATATTCCCCCGGAATATTGTGACATTCCGGGACTTTTGGATGAATTAGTGGAGTATGTAAACACAACGGATGACCATCCTCTGATCGTAGCAGCCGTGGTGCATTATCAATTAGTAACAATACATCCGTTTGAAGACGGTAATGGCAGAACTGCAAGACTGTTATCCGGTTATATTATGGATTTGAACGGTTACGGATTTAATGGAATCGGATCGTTAGAAGAATATTTTGCATACGATATAGATGAATATTATAAATCCATTCAGATGGGACTTCCGGCATTGTATTATTCCGGAAGAGAGAATCCTCCGCATCCGGAGATCTGGATTAATTATTTTCTGCGAATGGTGAAACTGTATTCGGGAAAAGTCTGTGACTTACAGTTGGCTTCTGAAGAGGAAGATATTGCAGGAAGTCTATCTTTTCTGAAGGGAAAAGAAAAGGAGCTATTACTGTTTTTAATGAAAAACTATCGGGGAGAATTTACTCCGATCGAAATTAGCAGAGAATTGTCGGTAACAAATAAAACGATTATTAACAGACTAACGATACTGGTAAAAAATGGGTTTGTGATCCCTATATTAGTTAATAAGAGAATCCGATCGTATGAATTGAGTGAGTTTACTAAAGATCATGAGAAGCAAATTATAAAAGCTATCAGCTAAAAGTCTATATTTTCCAGGTCGTTGATGAAAAATAAGGACTGGAAAGTGGCGGTTTGGCTACGGTATTGAGACTTTTTTGAAAAGGAAGCTATGATATTATTATCATGGAAGTAATTAACAAATCGGAGGTTGTAGTAAAGGGGGTTTACAATGGGGTTTTGGATTTTTATGTTGATTATGGATTTGCTTCTTCCATTTACGATGATTGGTTTTGGAAGATATTTTATGAAAAAGGCTCCAAAGGAAATAAATTCAGTATTTGGATATCGGACTTCGATGTCTATGAAGAACAAA
>NZ_JAOQKJ010000011.1:0-86234 GCF_025567405.1 Suilimivivens aceti
CTTTTTTGAAAAACAAGCCGTAGGTCTATTAAAGTTACCCATTTATATGAAAAGCATTTCAAAATACTTCTTGACTATTTACCAAATTGCTTACTTTCGTTTTATCTTTGTTCCTTTTGTTAGTTTATTCTAACTCGCATATAATAAAAATTCTTCCGGCAATTATCTATCTGCACTCTTCCATTCTGTAGCTGCATTTCTTACCCGCTGGTCAATATCCAGACGTACCCTGCGACATTCTTTCGGATATTTTCTTGCTGCCTGAAATGCCAGCTTCATAAAGAGTCCGGATCCAACCGGAAGCATTGTCTTTAGCATGCTCTCTGGAAAAACGAAATGGGTTCCATGCTCATAAATTACAGGCTCTAATCTGCATATATGCGGGCGTTCTTCCATTCGCTGTTTCATTCGACAGATATATTTTGCAGTATCCCACAACACATCATCCTCAGCACCAATCAGCAATACTGTTCCATGGATTTTTTCAATCTTGATCATCTCGTCTTCTGTGATTGGGTGAGCCTTTTCCGAATCATCAAACAGTTTTTTCGAATTAATCATATCACCGGTTCGTTTTGTTTCTTTCTCGATTACATGCCAGTAGTCAGGATGTTTGTAGCAAAAAGGCATATACGGAAGTGGTTCTCCTTTGTAAGAAAAAAGAGATTCTCCCTCAATCGGCCATTCTTTACAGCCATCTTTTTTGCCCTGCATAAACCCCTGCCAGATAAAGTCACTCGGTGTCAGACCTATCGTCAATGTAATATCCTCAAAATAAGAAGCGGCAGTTAATGCAAGTGTTCCTGTAGTAGAGACCCCGACAATTCCTATCTTCTGATTACCATGTACTTTTAACCAATTGATTGCTTTCTCTATACGTTCCAGTGGATAATTATGATGTCCATAATCCTTTTTTCCAGGTGACATTGTCATCACATTTATACCGAGTTTATGTAACCATTTCACGGATGCACGTGCCAGATAATCCTCTGGATCATCTCCGATCATGGCAATCATTGCACAGTCTGAGCCTGTTTTGCATTTCCAATATGCACCATAAAATCCGTCTAATTCCACATCAAAATGCCTTTTCTTCATCTCTTATCATCTCCTTAATATCAGCTAAGTTTCTCCAAAACTATTATTTTGTTTGAAATATTCCGAACGATTGAAAGCTTTCCTATTTTAAACTGTCCTGTATATTTCCATCATGCAAGTTAGTCTTATCTAACCATTGTTTTCTAAAAAACCGTGTGCTAACAAAACTGCAATTTCACACGGTTTCTTTTCATATATATTCAGTATATCACATTTATCTAATTTATCAAGCAGCTTCTGTGCTATCTGGATTGCCAGCATGACACCAAAATAGGTATACATCCATATTTCAACTATTACTGCATTCCATAATGATCTTCTCACATCTGTCATATCCAAGCTGTGAGCTGTTCAGGCACAACGTATAATTGCTGGTTCTTCCCCATTTCTGCTCTGTATAAAAATTATAATTTGTCATACGTCTTTTGTCTGTATCTGCCATCATTTTGACAGCCTTCTGTTCACTGACACGATATAACCGACTGATGCGCTGTATTTTTTCCGGCATATCCCCGTGGATAAATACGTTCAGCACATCGTTCCGGTCTTTTAAAATATAATCTGCATTTCTTCCAATGATCACGCAGGGCTCTCTCTCTGCCAGATCTAAAATAATCTTTCTCTGCGCCTCATAAACCATATCCCCAACTGATCTTCCTGTAATATCACGTCCGACAAGAGCATATGCAAATACTCCTTTCTTTGGAGACAGCTCTGCATTTTCCTGAATATATTCCGGTGCTAAGCCTGACTTTTCTGCAATCTCATTAATAATGCTTTTATCGTAATAAACAATCCCAAGCTTCTTTGCGACCTCTTCTCCGATAAAACGTCCACCGCTTCCAAATTCTCTGCTGATCGTAATAATTCTTTTTGCCATCTCTGACTCCTCCTTAATCCAAAGCATCCACTTTAATTTTTCTGATCCTCTTTAAAAATACATATCCCACAAGACATGCGGTCGCTTCAGTGACCGGAAATGCCCACCAGATCAGTGAAACCCCCATCTGACCATTTCTGACAAACAGAGAAAGAATTCCCGCCAGCGGCAGGATAATAATGAGCTGTCTCAAAAGCGAAATAACCAGTGATTCCACACCACCATCCAGTGCCTGATAAATGCCCTGATAAGCAACATTGATTCCGGCAAACAGAAAGCTGATGGAGATCACTCTCATCGCACCGACAAAATATTCTCTCGACTGTCCTACATTAAACAGCGCTGCAAATGCCCCGGGAAATATTTCTGTGATCGCAGTCCCAAGGATCATTAATGCAATGGTATAAATAAGCCCATATTTAATTCCAGCCTGAATCCTCTTCCTGCTTCTCATCCCATAAGCAAACGCGATGATTGGAGTGATCGCATCCCGAAGTCCAAATGCAAGGAACAGGACAAACTGCTGTACCTTATAGAATAAACCATAGGCAGTCTGTGCTGACGGACTGAATTTCAGGATCAGATTCATCACATAAACCATGATAGACATCAGAGCCTGCGCGATAATCGCCGGAAGTCCGATCGCATAGATTTCTTTGATGATCCCGCTGTCTGGCTTCATATATTTCACTCCGTGCTCAAATTCCTTATTCAGCTTAATGTGAAAGAAAAACAGCAATACTGCAGATGCTATCTGTCCGATCACAGTTGCGTAGGCTGCCCCCTTCACTCCCATTTCCGGGCAGGGTCCAATACCATAGATCATGACCGGATCAAGAATGATATTTATAACCGCACCAGCCACCTGTCCGATTGTAGAATAAAGTGATCGGCCTGTTGCCTGTAATAGCTTTTCAAACACAGAAAAGAAAATAATCCCAAAAGAAATCACACAGCATATTCTCAGATAGCTGACGCCCATCTTAGTTACTTCCACATCTACTGTCTGCGATGTAATATATGCCTTTACCCCAAATATACCAAATACCAGGCAGACCGCATAAATGATCACACCAAGAAACAGACTGTTTCCTGCTACCCTTGCAGCCTTTTTACTGTTTCCCTGTCCAAGTGTCCTTGCCAGAAGCGCATTGGTTCCCACACCTGTTCCAACCCCTACTGCAACCATAAGCATCTGAACCGGGAATACCAGCGTCAAGGCATTTAACGCCGCTTCACTTCCCTCTTTCATATTTCCTACAAAAGCACTGTCTACAATGTTATAGACCGCCTGCAACGCCATAGATAAGATCATCGGGATCCCCATCCGGATCATCAGCCTATCCACCGGCATTTCCTTCATCTTGTTGCTTTCCGCCATTTTGTTTCAGCTCCTCTCTTTTCATGGCAATGCTCATTTTTTTGCAATATAAAAACGAGCAGCTGATAAACTGGATTTACGCTTATCTGCTACTCGTTTGGTGTAATTATATTGCCTGTTTTTTAAAATGTCAAACAAAATTTATGATTGACAGGCTGCCTGAAACATTGCTTTTTTGCAGGTTTTATGCTATATTTTCGACATATGCACAATAAAAGCAGCTGATCCTGGTAAGGAGAAGATACTCTGCTCAGAATAAAAGAAAAAGGGGAATTTTATGAGTCACAATCACAAACAAAGAAGTTCATTTTCAGGAAAGCTCGGCTTCGTCCTTTCTGCGGCGGGTGCCTCCGTTGGTCTTGGAAATATATGGCGTTTTCCATATCTTGCTGCCAAATACGGCGGCGGTATTTTTCTGCTTATCTATATTCTGCTGGCACTGACCTTCGGTTACACCATGATCATTGCTGAAACCTCTCTTGGACGTATGACCGGCAAAAGTCCTGTAGGTGCGTTTCATTTCTTTGGGAAATCCATTTCCCTTTCCATTGGCGGCTGGCTGAATGCCATTATCCCGATCCTGATCGTTCCCTATTACTCTGTGATCGGCGGATGGGTCATCAAATATCTTGTTGAATATATTACCGGCCATGGTGATCTTCTGGCTTTTGATGAATACTTTACTTCCTTTATTTCCGATGGTATTTCCACAGAGATCTGCTTCATTATATTTGCCCTGTTCACCCTGCTTATCATTTATGCCGGTGTCCGGAACGGAATTGAGCGTGTATCCAGGATCATGATGCCTATTCTGGTAGTGCTTTCTGTGATCATTGCTGTTTACTCCATAACAAGACCGGGTGCACTTGCCGGTGTGAAATATTTTCTGGTTCCCAATGTACAGAATTTTTCCTGGATGACAGTCGTAGCTGCCATGGGGCAGATGTTTTACTCTCTTTCCATTGCCATGGGTATCCTGATCACCTTTGGCTCCTACATGAAAAAGGATATTTCCATTGAAGACTCTACCAAAAATGTGGAAATTTTTGATACCGCCATTGCTATCATGGCAGGCCTTATGATCATTCCTGCTGTATTTGCTTTCTCCGGCGGTGATCCGAATACACTGAAGGCAGGTCCCTCCCTGATGTTCATTACCATTCCCAAGGTATTTGAAAGCATGGGACTTGGCTCCGCTATCGGGGTACTCTTCTTCGTGCTGGTGCTGTTTGCTGCGATCACCAGTTCTATCGCCCTGACAGAAAGTGCAGTTTCCACCTTTGAGGATGAGCTTCACTGGAATCGTAAAAAAGCAACTGTTATTGTTGGTATTATTATGATCGTCCTGGGAAGTCTCTCATCCCTTGGTTATGGGCCACTTGCTTCTGTTACTATCATTGGCATGCAGTTCCTTGATTTCTTTGACTTTTTAACCAACTCCGTGATGATGCCCATAGCTGCTATCGCCATCTCTCTCCTCATTTCAAGAGTCGTTGGTGTCGATAAGATCGAAGAAGAGGTTCTTCACGGCGAAAGCAGGTTCAGAAGGAAAAAGGTATTTGTGATCATGATCAAATATCTCTGCCCGATCTTTGCCGTCATTATCCTGATCAGCTCTGTGGCAAATGCCTTTGGATGGATCAGTATGTAAAGGATCACACTTATGAACAGTGAAAACTCCTTACCTCTGAAAGCCAGAATTTTTAATATCATACAGATCGGAGATAAAAGTAACCGGATCAGCCGTGCCTTTGATATTTTCATTACGGTTGTTATTTTTTCAAATATCGTGGTTACTTTTCTCCAGACCTTCTCGGAGCTGTCCTTTCTGTCCGGCTTTTTCCACGTGATAGAAGCTGCTACCCTTTGCATCTTCTGCATCGAATATATACTCCGGATCTGGACAGCCGATCTGCTCTATCCTTCCAGAAGCAGACTGCGTTCCAGACTGTGCTTTCTAATTTCCTTTGACGGTATCATAGACTTCCTGACGATCCTGCCATTTTTCTTCCTGTCCGGCTTTGTCATCTTCCGGATGCTGCGGGTTGCCCGGATCTTCCATCTGTTCCGGCTCAACTCCAGATATGATTCCTTCAATGTCATCACAACCGTCCTTTATGAAAAGCGGAATCAGATCATCTCCTCTGTTTTTATTGTAATGATCCTGATGCTGGCAAGCAGCCTGTGTATGTACAGTGTCGAGCATGACGCACAGCCTGATGTCTTCCGTAATGCATTCAGCGGGATCTGGTGGAGCATGTCCACGCTTCTGACTGTGGGCTATGGTGATATCTATCCCATTACTACCCTTGGCAAAGTCATGGCGATCTGTATCGCTTATCTTGGTGTTGGCGCCGTGGCGATCCCTACCGGTATCATCAGCGCCGGCTTCGTGGAACAGTACCAAAGAAAGAGTGGTCTGTCCAATATCAAAAATGCGGATATTAAGGAAATTGCTGAAATTCTTGCCGACAGACGCTATGCCGGCAAGACGATCGAAGAAATAGAAACGGCAGACCAGCTGACTATCTTCCTGATCCTCAGGGATAATCTGTCGGTTCTGCCGCAAAAAGATACTGTTGTCAAATTAAATGATATTCTGGTGATCCGTGGTGAAAACGGGAATTAATGTTCACCGGTTTCTCCATAATATGTCAGTGCCACCATGGTGATATCATCAAACTGTGGAGCCTCCTGCACGAAGGCATGAATCCCCCCGCTTACATTCTCAAGAATCTTCCTGCATGCCTTATCCGGACTGCCATTTAATGCCTGCAGCATCCGTTCTGTACCAAACAGCTTGCTTTCTGCATTCGTTGCCTCAGCCACACCATCCGTATAAACATACAGCGTATCTCCCGGTTCAAACCGGATCTCATAATCTGTATATGCCACATCCTCCAGTCCTGCCAGAACAAATCCATGTTTGTCCTTAATCAGTTCAAATTCGCCATCTGCTTTCCGGAAGGCAGGATACTCATGTCCGGCATTGGCTGCTGTCATCACACCTGTAGACAGATCCAGAATTCCCATCCAAACGGTTACAAACATCTCTGCTTCGTTATTTTCACATAGCTGGTTATTGACAAAGGCAAGGATCTCTGACGGTGTTCCGCCCATCAGTGCCCGGTTCTTGATCAGTGTCTTGGCGATCACCATAAACAAAGCTGCAGGCACTCCTTTTCCTGAAACATCCGCGATCACCACGCCAAGATGCATGGGATCGATCAGGAAGAAGTCGTAGAAGTCGCCGCCGACCTCCTTGGCCGGATGCATAGTCGCATAGATCTCCATGTCTGTCCGTTCCGGAAAAGGCGGGAAAATACTTGGCAGCATGTCTGCCTGGATTTTGGTCGCTACTGAAAGCTCCGCACCGATCCTTTCCTTTTCTGCTGTCACCTCAGAAAGGCGTGCTATGTAATCCTTTACTTCCCCATACATCCTTTCAAAGGATCTGGCCAGCTCTTCCACCTCGTCCCCTGTCCGGATATCAATGGAAACTGTCTCTTCCTTCTCCAGGTTCTCGACCATCTTCTGGGATGCCCTGTTTAAAAGTCCAATCGGACGGAGCAGCTTCTGTCTGACTACCACAAGCAATGCGATGCTGAACAGCAGGATCACGATGATGATATTGATGCTGGTCGTCAGAATGAAACGGGCAATGTTTTCCTTTACTCCCGGCATGGAAATATCCACACCTACAAGAGCCACCGGCTTTCCCGTACTATCATAGACCGGTGCTACTACTGATGCAATGTACCCATAGGTTTCATCCATGGATATAAGAACCTGTTCTTCCGGATCCTTCTGAAAGGCAGCAAAGGAAACCTCCCTTCCTCCCTCCATATAATCCTCATGATCTCCCAGATCACAGGCTCCTTCATCCTTATTGGCATCCCAGATATAAATCAGGTCATCCTCACAGGGTACGTAAACATAGTAATATTTCAGGGCTGAATTTTCCTGACTGGCATTCAGAAAGCTTTCAATCTCATCATAATAAGCATCCTTCTGTCCGGTCTCCAGATACTTTTTTATCGTATCCCCATCAATATAGGCTGCTGCCGTCCTGGCATAGGCAAAGCCCTGGCTGCTGTATCTTTCCATAATGTCCTTCCGGTAGCGCAGCACCACAGATAAGCAGGTTGCCACAATGATCAGCAGTGCAAAAAACACTACTGCCAGAATCACCTTAGTACTTAGTTTTCTTTTCTTCATGTTCTGTTTTCCCCTTTTGAAATCCTTTTCTGATCTTACTATTCCAGATATCTGCAAGTATCAGGGACACTGCTGTGATCACCACTGCCAGCAGCAGGATCATCGGCGTGGGCAGAAGCTGTGTCCCCCTGACCAGATTCAGACAGAGCTGCACGGTCAGTGCAACAAAGATCCAGTGGATAAAGTAAAATACCGTCATATCCGTGCCAATCCTGTATACAAGCTTCACCGCTCTTTCAGATAAATGCTTTCCTATAAAATAGTAAATACCAAACATGGTGACTGCTGTCGTGATACAGATCAGGACATCCGGCATAATGATATGATAATAGCACAGCTCTCCCTCACCGAACATTCCCTGCCGGCTGTTGATCTTTATCAGGAAATACGGCAGTGTAACAAGGAAGCATGCCGTACTGGCGATCCGGTAAAAAAGTGCTTTGTCCTTTATCCTGCGGAGCCTTTTGCCAAATACATACCCGCTTACCGGCATGATCAGCCAGTTCATATAAACAAAATAGGACATCACCTGTCCTGCCGCATCCTCTGTTCCAATAAAATATCCAAGAATGATATTGGATACCATATTCCCTGTATCAGTTCCGTTCAGCATGGTTCCCACAACAGAACAGAGCAGTGCGATCAGGATCATACTTACATCAGACAGTCCAAGCTTTATAAAAATGCCTATCGTGATCAGCACAAGTCCTGCAAGCTGGAAAATATCATTATTAAAGGTCTGATATATAATAGAAGAAAGAAACATATCCCTGTCTCCAGAAATGGCATATCCGATCAGATCCGGGATCGTGTAACGGCACAGGTTCAGAAGAAATCCAAGCAGAAAGATCTGCACCCCTCTTCTGACAATGTCATTCCATTCCTTCTTCCTGCCATAGACAAGACAGGCTCCCATGGAAAACATCAGTCCCGGTGCGATCATGGGGCCTCCGATCACCGTATCAAAAATATAAGGAAGTCCGCTGTTTAGTGCTTCTTCCGGTACACAGTCAATGGTACAGTGCACCATTGCTACAAAGATCACAAAGACCACCTTGGCAATATCCATCTCCACCTGTCTGCCGGTGTTTACTTCTTTTTCTGAAAAAATCCTGTTCTTTAGATTCATCCCTTTTCCTTATCTATCCTGTGTTATATCACATATTTCATCTGTGAACTCTGTTTTATCATAACGCAATCGACGAAAAGCTGCAATAAGAAAGAATCCGGCTCGGAGGACTCGGAGGACTTTTTTGATTCATAAGACGTAATTTCCTATGAATCGAGTAGGAGGCGGTGACTAACCGCCGTCCTCTCACAGCACCGTTCTTTATTCAGCGCCCAAATCACAGACATGATTCCGTGTAGTTATTGGGCTTCGATTTGGTATGCAACCTTAGATAATGCGGAAATGAAAATTTCAGTTATAATGAAAGTTTTATGTTATAAAAAATACCGATCTTAATTCTCCACTATTTACGGATTATTAAGACCGGTATTTATTTCATTTTTTAATTAGCACTTAATCCCGACGTAGGGTAAACTTTCCTACCAGATCGTTTAATGCATATGCCTGTGCGGATAATTCCTCACCGGTAGCAGACGATTCCTCTGCTGCCGCAGAGTTCGACTGCACTACTTCCGATATCTGATTCACACCAAGTTCTGCCTGTTGCATCGCCTGTGCCTGCGCAGCAGACTCTTCACTCAATCGTTTTGCATCTGCCGCCATCTCCTTGACTCCCGTAACGATCTGCTCCAGAGATTCCGCTGCTGCCTCCGCTGCCTGGTTGCCATTCTTGATCTCCTGCAGCGATCCCTCGATCAGGCTTCTGGTATCTACTGCCGACTGTGCACTCTGTTCGGCCAGTTTACGGATCTGTTCTGCCACCACTGCAAATCCCCGTCCGGCTTCTCCTGCTCTGGCCGCCTCAATTGCCGCATTCAGAGACAACAGGTTCGTCTGACTCGCAATATCTTCAATGTCAGCAATAATATTCTGTATCTTTTTAGATGTTTCATTGATTCGGTCCATTTCCTCCATCAATGATCTCATCTGCGTATGCTCTGCATCCGCCTGCTGTGCATAATTCTCAGCCTTTTCCGTCGTCCTCTGCAGTTCGCCGGCTGTACGTGACACGGCATCTGTGATATTCGTAATGGTTGCCGTCAGTTCTTCCACAGATCCTGCCTGCTCTGTTGCTCCTTCTGCCAACGCCTGGGCAGATTGTGCAAGATTCTCCGATCCGGCAGATACCTGCTTAGCGGCCTCTTCTACCTGCTGTAAGGTGCTGTTCATCTGTCGGTTCATCTTACGCATGGCATCTTTCAGTGCCACAAACTGTCCTACATATTTCTCTTCGATCTTAGTACCGATGGCATAATTACCCTCCGCCATCTGTCCCAACAATTCTCCTGCATCCGTAATGATCAGATTCAGGTCAGCAGCCATGCCTTTTGCGACCTGTATCATATAGGATATCTCATCTTCCGTGTTTCTGTCCGGGAATGCACTATTCAGATCTCCCTGTGCAAAAGTCTGAAGTCGATCTGCCAGCGCTATCATCGGTTCTTCGATATTTCCTGCCATTTTCTTGCCTAATACCACAGAACTCCAGAAAGAGATCACTACGATAACCAGAATCGCGATCAGCATAAAAAGCTCCATATGACGCAGATCTACCTCCGCCTGATCTCCTTTTTCGACGCACAGATTCATCAGGTCTACAAACTCCGCATATATCCGTTCGTACTGTGCGGTCAGATCTCCGGTATCCAGATCCTGCGCCTTCAGATATCCGTCCTCGTCATCGGAAGTAGCCAGTTCCAATACCTGTGCATCCAATTCCCAGTACCCGTCCAGTTCCTGCAATACTTTATTATAGGCATCCCTGCCTTCGGTGAATTTGATTGAGCGGTTTAATTCATCTATGTAAGTCTCAAACGCTGCCTTTTTCTGGTCATGCAGTTCAATCTGCTTGTCTATCACTGCTTTGTCATCATAGCCTACTACTGCACGTAATGCGCTCCGGCTCTCCGAAAATGCCGCGACCGCTTTACCGATATCTCCCTGTGTAAATCCGTATCGGCTCAATGCCTTTTCATACTGCATCGCTGCGATCAGTAGTGCTACGATTCCAATAACTGCCGCAATCGCACCGATTATTGCTACTTTCACAAATCCTTTCGTCAGTTGCTTTTTAATACCTTTTTGCTTTTGTGTGGCCATATAAAGCTCCCCCCTAGCTTATCCGTTAAATAAGCTGCCGTGATCGACATCTCTATACAATCGTAGCACATCCCCTTTCATTATTCAACTGTACGAGATGGGTTTCCAGAGATTTTGTAAGACTGAAACTTGACTTTGCAGTTCATGTAACAGTTCTTTCATGTACTCCGACCTCCAGGTATTTTCCTAAACATATTGTGTATTCATTTTAAGTACAACTTTATGTATCTTACTTACAACATTTTCCAGTTATCGAACATTTTATGACTGCATATCATTCACACATGTACTTCGATAGTCACTTGGCGAAATTTTATATCTTTCCTTGAATACCCGGTTAAATGTCCTCTGGCTTTCAAATCCACTATCCAGGCAAATATTTGTAATAGAATCGCTTGTATTTTCCAAGCGATGGCATGCATAGTTCAGCCTTGCATCGTTAAGATATTGATTAAAGTTTCTATGGAATGTTTTGGAAAAGAGTCTGGATAAAACATATTTGCTCACCCCCAGGTCTTTTGCCATTTCTTCCAATGATAACTTTTTCTTGAAATTTGCTGATATATAGGAAACCGTCTGGTAAATAAGGTCTTTGCTCCCCACATGACTCTTCTCTACCAGATTCAGTTTTCCTATGCAGCGCGCAAACACAATTTGAAGATATGCCTGTGCAATAGTGATATCCGACTGTTCTGTCTCTAAAATTGCATTTATAACCCTATATACCTCTGATTCAACCTTTTCCGCTGTGATGATTGGGTATTCAGGAGCCATGGATTGCATGATATCTGCAAATTTGGCAATCGTAAATGGCGATGCAATCAGATAAGTCGCTTTATTTACACCAGGTGTCAGTACCTGATAGTGATGAATAACATTTGGAAATACAAAGCCTATATCTCCTTTTTCCATATGGTAAAGTTCCTGTCCGACACCAAGCTCTAATGTCCCACTCGTTACACAAACAATCTCCAGTGCATTATGAAGATGTGGTTCAATATGTTTTGACTTCCTATTTATTGCTATGATCTCCTCTTTTGTGTCAACATATTTTAATTGCATGAAATACTCCCCTTTGCAACATTTGTCTATCTCTTCTTTCGATTTGGCAAGCAATTCTTTTACACCTGTCTTATAATCAACTTGTAAATAAGGAAAGGAGGAATTACAAATGAGCAATCTTAAAAAATATCTGAATAACCTTTTAGTATTCTACGCTGAATATTTTGAGCATCCATACCATGTATAAATACTAAAAGGACTATTTTGTGAAAACTGAATATTTTTTCTGAGACCATTTCACAAAAACGAGGTGGTCCTTTTTTATTTTCAAAATACAGTTCTATCACTTTATATATAGAAAAACCACTGTCTCATCGAGCAGCTACCAGACAACGCTTTTTCCTGTCAATTCTAATTTATGTCCGATTTATCTGTTACTTCATCTGCAGCAATTCCTTTTTCTGCTTTCAGTTTTTTATTTGCATCTTCAACATTCATTCTTGAAAGTGCAAACATAATCAATACATCAAAGATTAACGGAAGCCAAAGATACATGAACTGCATCATATCAAGTGCAGACTGTGGCTGAGTTGCATTTGTTCCGACATATCCACTGAACTCAAGCATCCATCCAACAACAGCGGTTCCAATACCTCCACCGATTTTTACACCAAGAGAAGTACAAGAGTACATCGTTCCATCAATTCTCTTTCCCTGTGTAAGATAAGTGTATTCAGAGCAGGATGCAATAACAGCATTCATATCTCCCTGCCATGGTCCCTGACCTAAGGCTGCAAGAGCTGTAAACGCCATCATCAGCGGAACACTACCCATATATCCGGCAACAACAACAAGTGCTCTACCGATGACTGCTAAGACATAACCTCTTAAGTTCAGTTTATACATGCCTTTCCACTTACCAACTAATGTCGGTGTAAAAATCAGGGCAATAATCAGTGGAATATTTACTGCCCACGCAAATTGTCCAAACAAATTCTTATTTTTCAGTACCCATGTCATGTAATAAATGCCAGCTCCAATCATGGCACCATATAACTGCTGTAAAATATATGTTCCACAAATCATCATGTAATATTTGTTTTTGACAAGAAGCTTGAATGCCTGTACCATTCCATACTTTTCATTATCATTCTTTACTTCTCCTTCATTAAGTTCCTCCTCCGGAAGTTCCTTAACAGAAAGTGCTGAAATCGTATTTACGACCAGACCAATGATTGCATAGATAATAGCAACCGTTCTCCATGCCGCAGTATCTCCACCGCATTTATCTACAAATCCAACTGTAATCGCCTGAATCAGAAGACTTGTTGAAAATGCAAAAATAAAACGGTAAGATCCCATCTGTACACGCTCTTTGCTGTTCTTTGTAATCAGTGACGTAAGTGCTGAGTAAGCAATATTGTTTGCTGTATAAAACACGCCATTTAACAGTGTATATGAAATAAAGAACCACGCATATTTAGCCGTTGTTCCCAAACTGACCGGTACTGTAAAGCAGCAGACCAGCGTAATGGCACAACCAATATATCCGTATAGCATCCATGGCTTCGCTTTTCCCATTTTACTGTGTGTTTTGTCAATCATTGATCCAAAAAATATATCCGTGAAACCATCAAATAGTTTTGATACGGCAATCAGGGTACCTACGACACCTGCAGCAAGTCCTACTGAGTCCGTCAGATAGACCATCATAAAAGATGTCAGGAACGCATAGACTACATTACCTGCAATATCACCTGATCCGTATCCAATTTTGTTATACCATTTCAAATACTTTTTTTCTTCCATCGAATTTCTTTGCTCCTCATCTTCATCGCACTTAGAATTTTATCCCTTTACATACGGTATCAGTGTAAACTGGAACCGGAATAATACATCATCAAATCGGTACTGCTCCAATACAACTGGTCCACAACTATTAGAACCAATGCCATTTAATGCGTAGTCAACACAAAATACCACACTATCTGATTCTATTAATTCATAATTATGCGTTTTCTTCTCAAGTTCTTCCTGTGTATAATAAGAAGCATTGAATGAGAAGGCATTTTCCGCGGATACCACAATTCCATATCGGCTGTTGTTAAGCTCTACATATTCACAATCGTAATGGCTTCCATTTTCCTGTGGGCGGATATAGTCCTCATGTAAATCCCCTACATTTGCCCGGTACAGACCGTGACTCGCTGCCTGATGCTTGTCACGATAGCTCTCCTGCGGTCCCATTCCAAAGTATCTGATATCTGCAAGTTTCTTATCCAGGAACATCCTCACACCAAATCTTGGCAAATCTGGGAACTCTCCATCTTTTGCTGCCTCAATAGTTGCGTCTATTTTTCCTGCCGCATCTATTGTCCATGTAATTTTCACATCAAGGATCTTCTGCACTGTCTCTGCCACAATGGAAGCATGGCTTGTAATTTTTACACCATGTTTTCCCTGCACAACCTCTGTCGTATAGGCTCTTGTATAAGCCTTATCATAGCGGGCTTTCTTCCATTCAGACTTGATATACATATCGTTATCTGTTGGAGCTCTCCAAATATTTAATTCCATCGGATGGTTCAAGTATTCCAGCCCTGCGAATTTCATCTCTGTAAAGAGTGCAGTACGTTTGTCTATGGTATAAGCAAATTCACGCCCCTTGATATGAATCTGTGTATCATTTTCATTTACCTGTAATTCAGAGTCCACTGCTGTCTTTTGCATCCATTTCTCTGCAAGTTTACATTTTGCATCATCTTTACTTACCTCAATTTCATCAAATCCAAGGATATGGTCTTCATTCAACAGTGGCAATTCTTTTTTCAGATGGTAAATAAGTTTTAAATAACATTTCCCATTCTCTGGAACATTAATCTTCAGGCTTGTTTTTCCTTCCCCATGTGGTGCCACAGAAAATTCCGGAAGTATGCCTTTGCTGATCACAAGACCATCCTGTGTCAGTTCATAACTGATCTTCACATAATCCTTCAAGTCATCAAAATCCATGTAGTTATGAAGCACCAGTTCTCCACTTTCTTTGTCATAGGAAATAACCCTTGCCGGGCGATAAACATTCTTGTATTCCAAAAGTCCTGTGTGTACTGTTCTGTCCGGATATACTAATCCATCCATACAGAAATTGCCATCATGAATTTCTTCGCCATGGTCGCCTCCATAAGCATATATAGTCTTTCCATTCTCAGCAGTTCCATGAGCAATCGCATGGTCACACCATTCCCAGACAAAGCCGCCGCACATTTTGTCATTATCCTGAATCATCTGGAAGTAATCTTCAAAATCTCCAGGACCGTTTCCCATACTGTGACAGTACTCTACCAAGAGGAAGGGTTTGCTTCCATCCTTATCCAGATATTCCTGAATTTCGGAAAGTGCCGGGTACATCCGGCTATACACATCCAGATTGCTGTAATCATATGTTTTATCATAATTACGGTATCTTGCACTCTCATATTGTGTGATGCGGTCTGGATCATAATTCTTTGTCCATTCTAGTGCTTTTTCAAAGTTGCAGCCATAAGCGCTCTCATTTCCCATTGACCACATAACAATACAGAAACGGTTTTTGTCACGTTCCACCATGAGTTTTACACGATCAACGATTGCCTCTTCCCATACCGGATCATCTGCAATCTTCTCATTCCATCGCTTGAACCGATTGTAATCGGTGTCTTCTTTTCTGTAAATCATAAATGGACCATGAGCTTCAATATCTGCTTCATCTATCACCATGAATCCATACTTGTCACACATTTCATAGAAAAATGGTGCGTTCGGATAGTGGCTGGAACGGATCGCATTAAAATTATGCTGCTTCATTAACGTAAGATCGGTTGTAATCTGTTCCAGACTGATTGTAAATCCCGTAACCGGATCGGAATCATGTCGATTGACTCCACGGAATTTAATCTTCTGTCCATTTAGATAAATGACCTGGTCTTTAATCTCTACCTTTCTTAATGCAATGTGATCCACAATTACTTCATTTTCTGTTTCAAGAATCAGTTTATACAGATATGGATTTTCTGTATTCCAAAGTTCCGGACTTGCGATTTCTAATACAGCTGTTCCTTCTTCGTCAATACTTCCTAGTGCTACAACTGCTCCATTTTTATCTTCAATCGAAATTTTTACATTTGTTGGAGAGTAGAATTTCACATCAAGTTCTACCTTTGCAAGTATATCCTCAATCTTTGATTTTATATGATAATCGCTGATTGCCTGCTCTGGACGTTTCAAAATGTACACATCCCGGAAAATACCACTCATACGGAATTTGTCCTGATCTTCCAAATAAGAACCATCACACCACTTCATTACCAACACTGCCACCGTATTTGTTCCATCCTGAAGTACATCTGTAACATCAAACTCACTGGTCATATGGGAAACCTGGCTGTATCCTACATAAGAACCATTGATCCATACATAAAAGCAACTGTCTACTCCTTCAAAGTTCAAAAAAGCTTTTGGTGCTTTCTCATCTCTACTGTACTCAAAATTATGTACATAGGCTCCACACGGAATATCCTGCGGCACATATGGTGGATCAAATGGAAACGGATACCGGATGTTTGTATACTGATGTGTATCATATCCTGCCATCTGCCATACACTTGGAACCTGAATCTCATCAAAATTTTCTGTATCATAATTCTTCTCAAAGAAAGAATCCTTAATATTATAGATGCTGGTAAAATACTGGAATTCCCAAGTTCCGTTTAATAACTGCATACGGTCTGATTCTTCCCTGTGTTCCACCAAATTATCCATTCTTTTGGATGCCGGAATATAATAGGCTCTGGCTGGCATTGTGTTTTCGTGCAGTACGTTTAAGTTTTCATAATAACGTGGTACAATCATAAATAGCTCTCCTTCAATACATATACTTTTTTGTTTTTTGCTTTTCTAAAATAAACCTTAATACTTTACTTATATGCTTGCATTCCTTTGTTATGTTATATATAGCTTATCTTATTCTGCAAAATATGTCTATGAATTAGATTGGATAAAATATGCACTAAATAATACAATAATAAAAAGCGTGAAAAGAGGTGCTGCTCTATGTATATGAATACTGGTTATCTGAATCACTCCCACATGGATTTCAAAAACAAAAGTCGTCCACTGATTGTAGGAAGCTGTGGCACTTATCGCCTTTCCAGCTATCCAAAATTGCCAACCTACCGTCCAAAGGGACGCCTGGATTATCAGATCATCTATATCACTGCTGGTTGTGGGCATTTTCATTTTGACAATGTAGATAACGAAACGATTGTTCCCGCCGGTAATATTGTGCTGTACAGACCGAAGGAACTTCAGAAATATGAATATTATGGAGAAGATAAGACAGAAGTATACTGGGTTCACTTCACAGGAAGCAATGTGAAAAATATCTTACGTCAATATGGGTTTCCGGATAAAGAACGAGTTTTCCAAATCGGCACATCTATGGAATATGAACGGATTTTCAAGAGTATTATCATAGAGCTTCAACACTGTCAAAACGACTATGAGGAAATGCTTGTTCTTCTGCTTCGTCATCTGCTAATCAATTTCCACCGAGAACTGACACGGGAACATATTCTGAAAAACGAATACCTGGATCAGGAAATGAACACTGCAGTTACCTATTTCAGCGAAAATTATAATCAGAACATCAACATAGAGGATTACGCAGCCTCACGAGGAATGAGTGTCAGCTGGTTTATCCGGAATTTCAAAAAATACACCGGTTCCACACCAATGCAATTCATCGTAGGAATCCGGATCAACAATGCTCAGATGCTACTTGATGCAACAACCTATTCCATCAATGAAATCTCTAAAATCGTCGGATATGATAACCAGCTATATTTCAGTCGGCTTTTTCACAAGCTGAAAGGATATTCACCGAGAGAATACCGAAAGCTGAGAAACAAATTCTGAAATCGAGTAGGAGGCGGTGACTAACCGCCGTCCTCTCACAGCACCGTACGTACCGTTCGGTATACGGCGCTTTCAAGAGTTGACGTGCACAGACTGGTAGGCTGTGGCTAAATTCCCTCGCATACACCTTGATTTTCTCAAGGCTTGGCCTGATCGACTGACATTGCTTGCGGGAAGATAACTCCTTCAGTCTGGACTTGAACTTCTTCCATGACTTCGGATGAACTCGGACATAAATGCCTTTTCCGTTCCTTCCCAATGCAAAGCCAAGGAATTTAAAATTTCGGATTGCAAATACGCTGACAGTACGGCTCTTTTCTCAGTTGACTGTAAGTTTCAGCCTCTCCTCAAGATATTTTGTACTGCTTTCCAAGAGTCTCTCTGATGCTCGCTTGCTCTTTGCAAGAAGCACGATGTCATCTGCATATCTTATGCATGGAACATCTCTTTTCAAGAATTCCTGGTCGAACTCATTGAGGTAGACATTTGCCAGCAATGGTGATAGATTTCCACCTTGTGGTGAGCCTTCCTCTGTATCAATGACTACTCCGTTTTCCGTTACACCACTTTTCAGATAGCGCTTTATCAGCTGTACTACGCGCTCATCCTTTACATTCTTCCGGAGAAGATTGATGAGAATTTCGTGATTAAGAGTATCGAAGTACTTTGACAAGTCAAGGACTACAGCAAATGTATAGCCTTGTTCTGCATACTCCTTAACCTTGAGTATTGCATCTTTTGCACTTCTGTTCGGACGATAGCCATAGCTACCCTCTGCAAACAGCGGTTTTCTTAATTACAAGGGCCGCTTTCGCTACATCGTTATCGTTCAATAGCGAAAGCGGCCGCACATTTTGATTTTAATGTCAAGTGTTTGAGACAAAAAAAGACCCCAGTATTATTTCTAATACTGAGATCTTTGGTTTTGTCATCTTAACTTAATGACATTGAGCGAAAGCTCCGGGTCTTCTTCACCTGGGGTCAGCTGCATCATGCCGCTGCCATTATCCTTCGATTGCTATATGCTTTTTGGTTTCTACTGCCTTGGCTTCCTTCTTCGGAACATCCAGTGTCAGGATGCCGTTTTCAAATTTGCCATGAATATCATTTTCGGTGATATCATCACCTACATAGAAGCTTCTGCTCATGGAACCCGCATAACGCTCCTTACGGATGTATTTACCCTTCTTATCAGTCTCGTCCTTATCAAGGCCTTTGGCTGCTGAGATGTTCAGGTATCCATTCTCAAGCTGAACCTCGATCTCATCCTTCTTGAAGCCAGGCAGATCAACGATCACCTCATATCCATCCTCTGACTCCCTGACGTCTGTCTTCATCACATTCTTGGCGTGCTTACCATAAAGCTCCTTGTCCACATCAGGAAATGTGAAACCATCCATAAAGTCATCAAAAATATCTCTTCCAAATACACTGGGCATTAACATAAGTCATTCCTCCATTCTTTACTTGACAAATATGCCAGCTATTATTGTTTTCATTTTTACTTCCGAACTCCAGGAGATCTTTTATTTTTCTCTCTTCCTTTGTTCTATATGTAATATAGCACGTATCATTAGCACTGTCAAGAGGTGAGTGCTAATTTTTTGTGAAGATTTTGTGAACGCTACGAGCCATGCAAAATGGTGAAAAAACGCCCTGCAAGTTTACTTGCGAGGACGTTTTTTTGCTATTTTATAGGGCGACAGCCCGACAGCGAGGGAATTCTTTCCCGAGCTGTGCATGGCATATCTCACAGCTAGCATAGTTTCTGGCAGGTTCATTTCAGACATTTCATTCTCCACGTGAGACTTTTCTTGCCATTAACTGTCATCTCCCTTCTCTGTCTTTTGAACTGCTTCGGCAATCTCTTGTCTGTCTTTTTGCGAAGCAGATATATAAGTCTGCCGCACAACACTCTTGTTGTAACTGCTGTTCCGCATCTGGTTCATTACCTTGTGGTGAATTGCTGCCTCCAGTTCCTGTCTGCTCTTTTCCATATTTGCCTTCAATTCTTCCAGCGACATGGATTCATATTTCGGATTTTTTGCTCTGCTCACTTTGTCGTCCTCCTTCATTTTTCTGTAAATAAAAAGAACCGGCTTATTCATAAATGCCGATTCCTGGGTATAAAAAAACTGAGGTCATTGTTCCATGATTAGGAAATGCTGACCTCAGCGTTTTTGAAATATTTAATTGTTGCTCTATATGGAATAAAAGTTTTGCTCGCCATTGCTGTATAAATTTAAACTCACATTCCATATCAGGATTTCTTTAGTTCTTCCCTATACAATTCGGTTATATATGCCGGACCATTGCACCACAGTTTTGTTTTCTCATCATACAGTGCTTTTCCTGTCTTTGAACATAGAAAATCTGTCAATACCTCTTTTCTGTCCTTGCCCGTCTCTTCTGCGATTTCTTCTGTCACCATAGTGATAAGAAGGTCGATTGTATAATCCATTTTTTCTTTTGGAATTGTTACTTCAGCCATATCTTCTCACCTTTCACAAATTTCAGACACTCAATAGCTGCTTCCGTTTTAAAGCAATATTGATCTTTTAATTTATTTGGCAGCAACTGTTTAATACAAAAATCATCTGCTTCCTGATCACCTGCTGTTCCAAACGCCCCTGCAAGGTAGGCTGTAAGAGTTGCATTTGTCGCATCATCCGCAATCTTTCCTGCAATGATATCATACCTTGCCATTTCACGTTCAACTTCGATGAACATTTTTTTCTTTCGATGAGCTGCAATGCAATGTAACCAGTCTACATCTGCATTTTCAAAAATATGCGTTTCAAGATTTCCTGAAAGGTTGAATTCAAAAGTTGAAATATATCCAAACTTCTGTCCCTCTTCAATTGTTCCGGTTGCGATTGCTTTGGCTATTGAGGTTCTCAGAAAACTTTCTGCCTGCTCCTTGGATGTGGTTAAATAAAATCCCTGCCCAAAATCTTTTCTCTTTGCACATTTGGCAAGATCTGGCTCTTTTACTTCACAATAACTTCCATGATAGAGAACAAATCCATCTTTTAAATCAAGCACTAATCTCTATCCCCTTTCTTTGCAAAAATTCAGTAATATCTTCAAGCACAGCTTCATCACCTTCACAATGAAAAATCCCATAACATTTTTCTATATATCCAAGAACATCGGCTTCTTTAAACAAGTGGATAATCTGTTCAACAGGTAAATGCCACTCTTCTGAAGCAAGCCGGATTAATCTTGTTTGCATGAAAGTAATCTCTGTTTTCTCACTCATTATGAATCCTCCTTAATTTCTTGGTCAATAATACTGGAATTTTCTACTCTTATCAATAACCCCAAGTCATCAGATTCCATTCTCCGCCTTCACTCCGTGCAAGCCACCATGACCAAGTGTATTCTTCGTTAGCTTCCCATGCACCGCCACCTTTTTCCGGCGAACGGAAACTGCTTTCAAATGCAATACATTGCGTAAAGGCTTCTTTATTATCATCCGTTCTTAAATCGTTCATCCATTCAATGTTATCTGCATTGTTGCATTCTTCATCCGGCATATAAGAAAGGCTATGCAATTCACAGTCCTCAAACGAAGCGAACTGCTTTTTTATAATCTCAATGGCAGAGTCTATTTCTTCTTTTGAATAAACGGAAGATGCTCCATAATCAATTTCCACTTTTGATGTATCGTCGTTCTTTCCGCATCCGGCAAAGAGAAGAACCAGCACAATGCAAAGCATTACGGTTATAATCTTTTTCATAGTGAATACCTCCAAATACCGTTTTTTCGTTCTCTGCGACTTCCCGATAAACGGGAAGCTAATTGATACTATCATAAAATCTTTGCAACACGATTGCCAACTCTTCCGGAGCTTCTATGTTTGCTTCATGACCTGTTTTAATAAGTTCATGGAAGTTGGAATTGTTCAAATAATGACAAAGTTCTTTTGAAGTTTTTTTGTTTGCATTGTCCTTCTCTCCACAAACGATTAATACCGGACAAAACACCTTATGAAGTGAGTCACTGAAATCTAATTCAGCCATCGTACCACATAGGTTAATAACATCTGTTTTTTTGAACCCCATTTTATTGAATGCCGAATTCGGCATAAGATGAAACAAGATATTCTGAACTTTCAATAATTTTTTTGGCATTTTATATTGTGCTGCAATTAATGCGAGTGCCTTTACTTTATCCGGGTGGTCTATCGTATAATTAAGTGTCAAAACAGCTCCCAGAGAAAGCCCACATAAGACAATTTCTTCGTTCTCCTTGTCGCATTCTGATGAGAATGCTGAATATAATTCCTTATATGTAGCAGCTTTCCCTTCTAACATCTCTGATAAACTCAAACTGCAACTGCTTTTCGATACTTTCGTTTCTTTTATTACTCTATTCCAACTGTCTGGTTTTTGCCCTAGTCCATGCAAATATAAATACTTCATTTATTATCGCCCTTCAAATTTATATTTCACGCTTTCTATCACTTTATATGCCTGTATCTGAAATATCAAGTTACAAACTTTATTGGGAATAGGCACCTATGCCGCAATGGGAGAATCCCCTTGTATGAAATCTCTGATTTCGCTGTATTTTCCATTTTGAGATTTTTTTAAACTGAGAATGGCACCGCAGGTCGCACGATACAGGCAAATGTAATTGCCTGTATAGAAGTGCGCTCTTAGCTTTGCTAAGAGATTTATGCCGTATCCGCCGTGTTATCTTTTTTCGACTTCTGACGCATTCTGCCAGTTTTAATAATTGACATGTCTGCTCCTGTTACTCATCATCTGTAAACTCCATCATCTCATCAACGGTGCAGACCAGTTTCTTGCAAATCTTCTCAATCGTCTCCATTGATACATACTGGTTTTTTCCCATTCGGGCAAGAATGTTTCCACTGATCCCGGTGAGGTACTGCATCTCTATCCGCTTCATATTTTTATCTATGAGCATTTTCCACAATCTGTTATAACTTACGCCCATAAGCTACCTCCATATTTCTCATTCAAATATATTTTGATTATATCATGATTCGCACCTTCGGTGCTTACCGTTGCTTCGCAACTATCATGATCCAATTCGCCGTTCGCCAATCATGCAAGCATGTTGGCTCTCTTGCGCTCATTATATCACGTTTTCGTTAGGTTAAATACCTGTAATTTTTGAGTGGCTTCGAGCATAGCGCATATCTTCCGATAAATCTTTCGTGACGGTCTGCGATTGCCTCCTTCGAGCTTATAGTAATAACCGGGTGCAATCTCTATTTGCTCTGCAAAAGCCTTCTGCGACAGCCCCAGAGCCGTTCTAACGCTCTTTAGCACTTCGGTATAGGGTACGGCAAGGAAACGGAAGAAATCATCATAGAGCAAGGACGCTTCAATTTCCAAAATATCTGCCAGTTTGACAGCTACATCATAAGGGATAGACTGCTTTCCGTTTTCATACATCGTAACAGTCGCTGGTACAATATCCAGCTTTTCTGCTATATGCCTTGTTGTCATCTGTTTTCGCTGACGGTAGTACCTTAGATTATCGCCCTGCAAATTAGTCTTTGGCTTTTCTTCAAAAGGTATTGTTAAATGGAGTAACAGCTCGCCCTGGTGAAATTCACACAGCGATGTGTGATTGAAAACACCATTGCAAATACTATGTGGTACTTGCATTCCCATTTTGTATGCGCCAAACTATTATTGTCCATTTGGGGCCTCCTGTGTTTTTTATTTGTGGTTTGCAAACCCTCATTTATTTTAACACAGGAGTTTTCTTTTATCTAAAGATTTCCCTCCCCTGCATAGCAGGGGGTATTTTCACTGTGACACAACTAACTAACGATAAGCACCGCTATATAGAGAAACCTGTACTGCGGTGCTTATCTGTATACAAATATATCGCGAATTCTAATACCTTTAACAAATTATTACTGCTGCTTTACAAAATCTCGCGAACTTTTTCTGACAATGCTTCTGCCAACTGTGCATGACCTTCCCCGGTTAAATGCATAAAATCAATTTGATTAGGCGCCGCTGTAAGGACACAGTTTGCGTCCAGATAATGGCAGTCTGTAAGTTCAGCAATTTCTTTGTATTCGGCAGCTAAACGGCGAGATTTCTCATCACATCCAACTCCCATCGTATCGCCCACCTCCGTCTGAATATATTCCGTTGCAATGTTTTGCGGTACTACAACCAAAATATTGGGAACACCGTCTTTCCATGCATCCAATGTAGCTTTTGCCTTTAAAATCAAACGTTTTAATCCCAGGCCGATACAGGCGGCAGAAGAACCGAACCTTTCTTTTGTATCATTCGTTCCCAACATAATAATCAATAAATCTACTGGTTCATGACTCATAAGACAAGGATAGATATAATCCAATCCAGAAAGACCTTCATGGATCGGATCGGAAAAACAGGTAGTTCGGCCAGAAAGACCTTCTTCCAGAATCAGGTAATCGGCCCCCAGTTTTTTTTGCAAAAGCTGAGTCCAACGATGACTTTCATCAAAACGACCTCCTGTTTCTGCACAATAACCATGCGTGTTGGAATCTCCAAAACATAAAATATGATTTCTCATAAATTTTATCACTCCTTTATTTCTGTTATCAGCTATGAGCAAAGCTCCACACACCTATTATTTATGCGACTTTGCGAGGCATGGCAAGCCTCGTTATCACTACTAACTTCATAGTAACAACCAACTCCTAATGGTACAATTAAATTGACAAAATTAATCACACTTGAAAAGAGCTGATTGCTATCTATCGTCAAAAAATTTTACAGGATATCCACCTGTTCACATCACAACCGGTTGCCAGATTCCTGTTTCAAAAATACCGGTCAAGAACGAATGTTTGTAGGAAATCAAAACTCTATCACTAACTTAAATACATTCGCACATATCAGTTTGTTGGCAGTTGCAATTGCAGCAATCACTACATTTTCCAAGCAGTCTTACCGTAAACTAAAAAACAATCAAACGGACTGCATGATTTTCAATATGTGTTTTGCTCATCTCTATCTGTTATCAAAATCATATCATTTTTAATTCCAAAAATCAATCATGAAAGAAATTTCTTTCATTGATTTTTCCTTGAAAAAAATTTTGGCCATGTTATAGTGAAAATAACGAAACTGACATTCCCTGTTCCCAACGAAACCATATCATCATTAAAAGGAGGCTACTTCATATGACGCAAAAAAATCAGGCAATCTTCGAACAAATCAAGGGCGGACTGATCGTATCCTGTCAGGCTCTTCCGGATGAACCTCTTCATGGTTCTTATATTATGTCCAGAATGGCATATGCGGCTATGTTAGGCGGTGCAGTAGGAATACGCGCCAATACCATACCTGATATTACAGAAATCAAAAAAACTGTAGATCTTCCTATCATCGGTATTATAAAAGAAGTGTACGAAAATTCTAACGTCTATATTACGCCCACAATGAAAGAAATTGATGCTCTGGTTGAATGCGGCGTAGAAATCATCGCCTCTGATGCCACCGATTCTGAAAAGCGTCCCAGACCTGATGGAAAATGCCTTGATGAATTTTTTAAGGAAGTTCGTGAAAAATATCCGGACCAGCTTTTTATGGCAGACTGCTCCAACTATGAGGAAGCGATTCATGCGGCTGAGATCGGCTTTGATTTTATTGGAACTACTATGAATGGATACACAGAATACACCAAAGGTGTAACTTTGCCTAATATTGATTTAATGACCCGACTGGTAAAGGAATGCGAGAAGCCAGTGATCGCAGAGGGTGGAATCTGGCTTCCGGATCAGTTGCGGGCAGCTTTAGACGCAGGCGTTCATTCAGCGGTTATCGGAGGTGCAATCACAAGACCGTTAGAAATCACCAGACGCTTTGTAGCTGCCATCAAATAAAGAAAAACGAGGATTTCAAACCTATGAAAATTGCAGCTTTGGATATTGGCGGTACTTCCATCAAATCCGGGATCTGGAACGGTCATAATATGGAAGAAACCGGAGAGATTGCCACAAACGCCAAAAACGGCGGACCGTATGTCATTCAGCGAGCTATAGAAATTCTTCGTTCCTATTCCGGATTCGAAGCCATCGGTATCAGCACAGCGGGACAGGTCGATTCCCAAAAAGGAATAATCCGATATGCCAACGAAAATATTCCCAACTATACCGGAATGCCAATACGGCAAATTCTGGAAGAAACCTTCGGAGTTCCCATTGCCGTAGAAAATGACGTCAATGCGGCTGCTATGGGAGAAGCTCACTTTGGCGCAGGAAAAAATCATCCGGATTTTCTGTGTCTGACCTATGGAACCGGTGTAGGTGGAGCCATTGTCATCAATAAAAAGATATATAGCGGAAGCATGTTTTCCGCAGGCGAATTTGGTGCCATTACAGTCCATCCAGAAGACATCCGGGATCATGATCCGTTCAGCGGCTGTTATGAACAATATGCTTCCGCTACCGCACTTGTAAAAAAAGCGAAAGCATATGACGAAAGACTGGAAAATGGCCGGATTATTTTTTCACGCTTAACCGAAGAACCCGTAAAAAAAATCGTCGATGACTGGATCGATGAGATTGTTTATGGTCTTACGACCGTTATTCATATTTTCAACCCCTCTTGCATCGTTCTCGGAGGCGGTGTCATGGCTCAGCCTTACATTTTACAACAAGTACAGCAAAAAACAAGTAAGCGAACCATGAGCAGTTTTCATAATGTCGAACTGAAAACCGCTGAGCTTGGGAATCACGCAGGTATGCTTGGAGCAGCATGGTTAGCATTACAGAAAGGTTCACTTCACGCCAGGTGATTTACTCATAAAAATTAAAACAGAATATACTCGATTTACCAAAGCAGAAAAAAGTAGCCAATTATATTTTTCAAAACCATGGAATTAAAAGGGTATCAGGAATTTAATTTCTTAGAATCGAACCCAAGGTTTATTGTATGCAGGATTCTCATATGCAGGCCATAGTAGCTTCCACGATGTCGGAGAATGAAGTAGCCATTCTTTTTTCTTATTCCGGAGCGACCAAGGATACTATTCACGTGGCAGAAACCGTAAAAAAGCCGGAGCAAAAATCATCTGTATTACTCGCTTTATCAAGTCTCCTCTAACCTCCTATGCAGACCTTACGCTCCTGTGCGGTGCCAATGAAGGCTCACTTCAGGGAGGTTCTACCTCCTCTGAAATGAGCCAGCTCTTTTTGGTAGATCTCATGTATACAGAGTATTATCGAAGATACTATGATTTCTGCAGCAAAAACAATGAAAAAACCTGTGGATCAGTCGTTGAAAAAATATGGTGACTTGTTTCCATCCCTGCCAGCTATAACCTATTCGATCCAGTAATGAGGCTGTTTTTTTCTGTCATTCAATGCCTGTATGGTATTATTATACATAAATTTCTTTTCCTCATCTTCATCTACATAGTAATAATAAAGAATATCCATCATAGCAAGCAAAGGAAGCTGCGGCGAAACAATATTTCCTCCATACATATACTTAATAGAAGGAATCAAGACCACCTCAGTGCAAAATTCTTTGAAAATTTCTTTATCATTGGCCGTAAACAGAATTGTTTTTGCCCCTCTGGCATATGCCCCTTCTAACAAATAGAGAATCTCTTCGCTTTCTCCGCTTAAACTCATGCCAATGACCAGCTTATTTTTATCCTGAAAGACCGTACACATCCTGATTCGATCTGCTTCCTGCAGAGAATTAATATTTACTCCAATACGCATAAACCGCTCTTCCATCTCACTGGCCGCCAACCCGGAGCTTCCTTTTCCACAGATCCAAACCTGTTCCGCCCCATTGATATATTCCACAATCCGCATCATCTGCGCCTCATCCACCAGACTATACGCCTTATTGATAATCTCCTGATAAATATTGAGTACCTTCCGCACATTGCTCGTTGTGACCTCTGTAAATCTGGACTCTGCAATACTTTCTTTATAGGAATATACAAATTCGCGATACCCCTGAAATCCGCATTTCTTTGCAAATCTTGACAAGGCTGCCATGGATACAAATAATTGCTCCGACACACTTTTTGCAGACAAATCCACAGCTTCCCGATTCGTAAGAAAAAAATCGGCAATGCTCTTTTCTACTTGTGTAAAAGACTCATATTTCACTTCAATGATCGGAACAATGGATTTTACATATTGATCCATTCTTAATCAATACCTCCTGCTTCTATCAAAAAATGCTGTCCTTTATTTCTCCAGCAAAAATTTTAAGTATTCATTTTCAAAAAAATTATTTAGTTCATGCCCATGCTTGGGATATACAAGATGCCGTTTTTCACATGCCAAAGCATGAAATACAGCAAACTGAGCGGACGGTGGAGATACAAAGTCCCTTAAACCGGTACTCATAAGTACCTTTGCTTTTACCATAGAAGCAAAATTTTTCACATCCATCAGGGCAAGCTTCTCAAAGATTTCTTTTTCGCGTTTATGTTCCGGATCATGCCATCGAAAAAAATACGTTAGCCCTTCATATCCGTTGGTATCAAAATCCATTTCCCATACTCTTTTATAATCGCAAAGCATAGGATAATGTGCAATACATTTCTCTATCTCCGGATACAATGCGGCACAGGCAATAGCCTGACCTCCACCTTGCCCTTCACCATACACATAAAGTGAACCGTCATCCATGCCGGATAATCGTTTTGCCACCTCAATCCACAAAAAAGAATCCTCTATTAAATGATACAGATACATGTTTTCAGGGATATCCGAAAGCCCCTGAAATAATAGGCTACCGGCAGTAGGTCCCACTCCGCTTTGTCCAGACTCACTCATGCCACCCTGGCCTCTCGCATCCGGCGCCAACACCCCAAACCCTAACGCTCCGTAACGACTCAAATGAAACCAGCCTCTGGAAGCGCCCGGATAATCATGAAATGCAATCACCATTGGAACCTGTGTCTTTTTCTTTGGTCGAATGTATTTTGCACGAAGCCATACCTGATCTGTTGCCTGTATAGTAATCCGAAAATAACTCAATTTTGGATTTTCATACTCCACAGCTTCTTCTTCGATTCGTAAAGAAAATGCGCTCACCTTTTGCTTGCTCTTCTCCCAAAAGAATTCAAAATGCTCCGGCATCGGATCCCTACCCAAATACTGCCGTAACTGCTCCAAGGATACATCTACTCCTGGCACACAACCGCCTCCTCTCCGAAAAATGCAATCAGTTTATCGTCAAAAGCTGCTATTTCCTCATGTCCGAATTCTGGAAATATCAGATGTTGCTTCGGCGCTCTGATTTTAGAAAAAACGGCAAACTGTGAGGATGGCGGACAAATTTCGTCCATCAACCCAGTTCCAAACAAAACCGGACAGGTAATTCGTTCCACAAAATTCTGTACATCAATATATCCCAGTTTTGTAAAAAACTCCGTCAAATGCTTTCCTTCCGGATCAAACCATCTGGTATAATAATTGAGTCCATTATACACAATTACATCCCGATCCATATCCCAGGCTCTCCGATAATCACTTAAAAACGGATATAATGCGGCGCAGCGCCGGATATAAGATGAATTCAAAGCTGTACACACAAGTCCCAACCCAGCTCCCTGGCTGGCTCCGTTCACATAAATTCTCTCACAATCCAGTTCAGGAAGATTCATTGCCAATCTGACCATCAGGCAGGTGTCCATAAACACTTCGACATAATACATCTTTTCCGCATCTCCATCCACGCCCTGAATAATATGATCAGAAGCTGTAGTTCCCGCTCTGCCCCCTAAATCTTCACTTGAACCGCCTTGACCCGGACAATCCATGGCTAAAACCGCCATTCCCATTCCTACAAACGACGCCTGCTCAAACCATCCTCTGGAAGCGCCCGGATATCCGTGAAACTGCAAAACAACCGGTACTTTCTCCATGGATTTTGGTCTTATATATTTCGCATGAAGTTTTTCGCCATTTACACCCTCAAGCCAGACATCAAAAAATTCTGTCTCCGAGGTTTGAGGAAGGTCTGACGGTATTATTTCATAACTAAACGGAACCGACCAGGCCTTTTTCGTCATCTTATCCCAAAAATTCCAGAAATCGTCTGGAACTGGCGTGCTACCTGTATAACGTTTCAGTTCCTCAAGAGGCATATCCTTTCTCGGCAATGTAATCAAACCTCCTCTATCCGCACCTTAAAAATTGCCTTTTTTATTTTCTGAGATTCTTTTGCAATGACTCCTGTTCGATGTCCATCCTCCGGAAAACAAACCAGAAAATCGCCTTCATGCAGCGTAACCTGCGCAGCTGCCTCACCGGTCAGCGGAAGGAAATCATCCTGTGGGACGTACTCTTTCTGCTCCATTGTCCGAATAAAGCCAATATCTATTTGTTCGTTTCCTCTCAGCATCAAATGAATATCCAAATATTTCCTGTGTGCTTCCCAAAAACGTTCTTCCCTCTGCACCGTCGTATACTCCGCAATGTTTACATAAAATCGTTCTCCCTCAATGGGATAAGACCCCGGGTTCAATGCTTCTAAATCATGCGTTTCTGCATAAGCAAAACATTCCCTGATACGTTCTTCTAAAAAACCATAAGTAGTTTGTTGATGAATATTTCCAAATACCATATCTGCTCTTCCTCACTCTTCATTATTCGTATTGCTATCATCTTTCGGCAACCATTTCATGGCATTCTTATAAAAAATACATTCTTTCTCTTCTTCAGAAAGTTCTGCAAATTCCATTCTTTGCTTCATCATCGGTATATGATGAAGAGGCGTATCTGTCCCAAACAGCAATTTTTCAGCTGTCACATTCCTTACTGCCCACTCGATCAATCCGTTCAGTATACTTCTTGCGCTGGAAACATCCGTATAGATATTCCCATAGCTTGCCTGTTTGATGGCCCGAATCTGATGTCCAATATCTCCATCCGACCCACATCCCAAATGAGCGACAATCACTGAAACCGTTGGATACATATCTGCAAAAGGGACAAATTGTTCCGGCATACTGAGCGTTTCTCCGCTATGGGACAATAACAAAGTATGGTTCTCGTTACAAAAAGCAAACACTTCTTTTCCATAGGCTTCGATGGAGTAACCATGGGCATCCGGATGAATTTTCACGCCCACACATTTTCGATTCTTTAAGATTTTCTCTGCCTGATGAAAACTTGCAGGCATCAACGGATTTACAATAACCCACTGGTAAATCCAATCCTGTTCCTCTGCCAACTCTTCCATATAACGATTTGCATCCAAAAGCGCATCTGTGTTGTCCGGAAAAATTCCTTCCATCGGAGAAATACAGGCTGCTGTAATTCCCTGTTGTACATAGTTTTTCTTTAATGATTCCAGAGATATTCGATACATCTCTTTTTCCAGATTACTTTGAGGAAACCTCTCCGGATTCCCAAAATGCCCATGGATATCGATTGCTTTGTGCATAACCGCTCCTCTCCATGTTCCAAAAGCAGGGGAGCATCGCAAAATCATTAAAGCACTACCTGCATGATTTTCAACACTCCCCGCCTTATTTAAAGCTTATATTTACGATTGTTTCCTATTTGTTATAAATGACAGAACCTGCACGTCCCTCATCAATTACCACATTTCCTTTTTCAACATAAGCATCCAATGCTTCCTTGGCCGTTTTCTGTCCGGTCAATGCTGCCTGAAGTTCTGGGAACAATACATTTCTCAGTTCATTATAACCAGGCATATTATTTGAGAAATTGTAGATATACTGCGCATTTTTGTCATATGCCGGAAGCAGGGGCAGTTCGTCCTTTACCTGTTCTGCTACGCTGGCACGTACCGGCATCGTATTTTTAGAAGCCAGAACCAATTCCGGATCGGTACATACATACTTAATGAAATCTTTCGAAGCAGCAATTCTGGTCTCATCATTGGTATTCATGGCCATGAAACCAGACACATAAGTAAAGGAATTGGGATGTGGATCGCCCGGGATATTAGCCAGTCTTGCATCAAAGCTTTCAATGGCACCAGATCCCATATCACTCTTCAGATTCGTATAAAGCGTACTGTTGGTAAAACTTACCGCTATCTGCTTATTCTGGAACATTGCGTTACAGTCGTTTGAAGTCAGAGATTCTGCACCCGGAACCGTCAGACCATTCTTATACAGATCAAGAATGTACTCCAGAGCCTTTACACCTGCCTCATCATTCACACACAGATGACCGTTTTCATCAAAGAACGGGCTGCCAAACATTCTCAAATAACTCAGATTCCAAGTGTCTGCCTGATTGTTCATTGCAAACAGAGACATGGGATATACGCCTTCTAAATTATCTCTCAATCCGGTCAGAATTTCCTTAAACTCGTCTGGAGTCCAGGTTACAATATCATATTCTCCGCCAATCCATTTCTCAAGTCCTGCCTCTTTGAACATATCGGCATTATAAACCAGAGTACCCGGCATGTGCGCAAATGGGAATACAAAGGTCTCGCCCTCCACCTGACAGTTCTCCCAAATTCCTGCTGCAATATCTTTTCTGTCATCTTCGCTTATGATATCATCAATCGCCACAATATTCCCCTTATGATAGAACGAAGACATTGTGAATGCGCCTTCGTACACAAGATCCGGAAGAGTATTGGTCTCGGCTGCCACATTCAGCTTCTCATCACGGGTATCACCGGCAATTACCTCTACATTCACCGTCACATTGGGATGCATAGCATTATAGCGCTTTGCAGCTTCCTTAAAGAAACTGTCATAATCAGCTCCCGGCTCATCGCCGCTGAAAACGCCCTTCCAACTGGGGGTCAGCCAAAGAGTCAAAGAAACCGGTGCTTCTTCATCCCCCTTAGCTGCCTCAGTGTCCGCCGCAGTAGCCGCCTGTGTTCCCGAATCTGCAGCTGTTGTCGAGGTTTCTGTCTTTCCTCCAGAACCGCAGGCAGTCAAAGACAATACCATCACCGATGTCAATACCGTCGCAAGCAATTTCTTTTTCTTCATAAAAAATCCTCCTTTTTATTATTTATTAATATTACTAACTTTCATTATTCTTTTACCGATCCCATGGTAATACCGGCAGTAAAGTATCTTTGGAAAATCATAAAGATAATAAGCATGGGAATCGCTGCCACTGCTGCGCCTGCCATTTTATACCCATAGTTAGGACTGATTTCCTGCATAATACTGGCCGTACCAACCATCAAAGTCATCATGTCCTTACTTCTGGCAATCAGCATCTGCCACAAATAATCATTCCATATATTTACAAAATTCAGAATGAATAGTGCTCCGATACCCGGTTTCACAATCGGAATAATCAACGTTGCGAAAATCTTAAATTCACTAGCTCCGTCTAATTTACCTGATTCCCGGATGGAATCCGGAACCGTATCAAAGAAACCTTTTAACAGGAACACACCAAACGTACTGGCCACGTTTGGCAGAATCATTCCCGAATACGTATCACTCAGATCCAACTTCGTAATAATCTGAAACAGCGGCACGATGAAAATTTCCTTTGGGATCATCAATGCTCCGATAAATACGGCATAAATCAGCATCCGTCCCTTAAACCGCAGTTTCGAAACCGAATATGCCGCCAACGAAGAACAGAGAACCACCAAAAGCGTCGTCGTCAGAGCCACTAAAAAGCTGTTAAATGCCCATCGAAATGCTGGCTGTCCCTTAAAAAGATCCACATAGTTCTGATACCGGAAGGTTTTCGGCCACCAGTCCGGAGGCATCTTAAAGATCTCTGCCGAGGACTTAAAGGAACTTGTAATCAGGTAGTAGAATGGAAACAAGTTAACTATCGCATATAACAGCACCAAAATATTCACAAACAGATCCAACGGCTCCATATGCTTTAGTTTCTGGAAAAAGTTTTTCTTCTTCACTTTTTATCCTCCTTTCCACTCATAGATGCAAACAGAGGAAGTGCAATAATAACTGCCATAATAAACATCAGTACACCGACGGCTGCAGCAATGTTTTTCTTGTTATAATTAAACGCATTTCGGTACAGATAATACATCATCGACATAGACGCATTATTCGGTCCTCCGTCGGACAACAGTTGGATAATAACAAACAACTTCAATATGGAAATGACAGTTGTTACCGTTAAATATAATGTAGTAGCCTTTACCAACGGAATAATAATCTTCAGAGAAATCTGAAGCTTACTTGCACCATCCACCCTTGCAGCCTCTAACATTTCCCCGGAAATTCCGTTCATGGTTGCCACATACATAATAACGCAAGTACCAACGCTGGCTACAATGGTTACAAATGCGATAACCCACAGCACTGTTTTTGGATTTCCCAAAAGATTGATGGTTCCGGAACTTGCCTTCCCCAAATAGTAATTCACCAGACCATTTGCAGGATTTAATAAGAACTTCCAAACCATACCCATTACAACTGCTGAAACGATAACCGGTAAATAAATGCTGCTGCGAACAAAAGAAACATAACGAGGACTCTTGTCAAAAATCGCCAGTGATATAATCATACCCAGAAGGAGCATTCCTCCCGTTACCACTACAACCAGAAAAACGGTATTCAACACACTTTTCTGAAAAAACGGATCCTGAAACAACGTTATGTAATTCTGCAAACCCACAAAGGTATTCTCTACTGCAGTCGTCTTATAAAGGCTTATCCGAAATCCTTCAAAAATAGGATAAATGGTAAACACTGCAAAAAACAGAAGCTGCGGTAAAACAAACAAAAAACCCGCTATGGATTCACTTCGAAGCTTTTTCTTCCTTTTTGTCATACTTCACTTCTCCTTTGAAATATGGTTGTTCATCAGCAATACTTTGAAATTGCCTCATCAATCATTTTTACACATCTTTCGACATGAACCATATCCTCTTCAAAAAGTCCTGACAACGGCTTTCGAACTCCACCCAATTCGATTCCTTCTCTTCTTTTTATGATTTCCTTGATAGCCGCATACATATTGCCCTTGCAGGAACACATCTCATAAATAATCTTGTCTGCATCGTACTGAATCGGACAGGCTTTCTCATATTCTCCCTTTTTGCACAGCTCAAAAATCTTCAGATACAGTTCCGGCATCACGCCGTAGGTGCCGCCGATGGCTCCGTCTGCTCCGATAGCCAGGCCGCCGACAAGCTGCTCGTCCGGTCCATTAAATACTGCAAAATCATTTCCGCCGTACATCTTAAACATCTGGATATCCTGAATCGGCATAGAACTGTTCTTTACACCCGCCACTCTGGGATTTTTCAGCATTTCATGAAACAGCGGCATCGTAAGCGCCGTTCCTGCCAACTGTGGAATATTATAAATAATAAAATCCGTATCAGGCGCCGCTGATGAGATATCGTTCCAATACTGTGCAATAGAATGCTCTGGAAGATGGAAGTAGATAGGCGGAATCGACGCTACCGCATCGACGCCATGCTTCTGTGCATGAGCTGCCAGTTCACAGCTGTCTTCCGTATTATTGCACGCAACATGTGCAATCACGGTCATTTTACCCTTGGCAACCTCCATTAAGGCTTCCAACTGTTTTTTTCTTTCCTCCACTCTCTGATAAATACATTCTCCGGAAGAACCTCCTACATAAACACCCTTCACACCCTTTTTAACCAGATACTCTGCCCAGGCCTGTGTATGATCTACGCTGACGGTACCGTCCTCTGCATAACATGCGTAAAATGCCGGAATAATTCCCTGATACTTGCTGATGTCTCTCATTGTGTTTTTCTCCTTCTTTTATCACATATTCTTAATTATTCAAACCAACTCGGAAGCTGTTCTTTCATCTTACGGAAATAATGATCTACCTGCTCATCGGAAAAAGTCTGATACGGCGGATAGAGCCGCATCGGAAATTCTGGAATCGAAGCTTTTGCATATAACTTATCATAAGCTGCATTGATTACAGGCGTATTGCAGGTCTCAAAGAGAATTTCCTGAGAAACAGCCACTTCCTTTTCCAGCGCAACAAGAGTATCGATATCCTTTTCGACACCGGCCTGATACAGCTTCCATGCCGTCGGAAGATGCGAAGAAATACTGGAAAACAACATACTGCATTCTCCGAAAAGGCAACCATATCCATAGCCATATTCGCTTAATACAAACTGAATGGGTGTCTCTGCCCTGACCACATTGATAACATCTTCCAACGAATCGTTCATAAATTTCACAGCTGCAAGATTCGGGATCTCCTTTGCAAGTCGAATATAATCCTTTGCACGAAGCAGTTTTTTCGAACGTCCTCCGTTGTTATAATGCATAAATTTACAATCGGGAAATGGATCGCACACCTGATGGAAGAAAATATCCACTTCCTTATCGGTCAGCGCTCCCCAGGAGGGAAATGAAATCTGGAAATCTCTGGCTCCAAGATCGTATGCGATCTCCAAACGTCTGAGAATCTGTGTTGCCGAAAGACAAATCACTCCCACAATGGGCGTTGTATCTGTTCCGGATAATTCGTCGATGAATGTTTTGGTTATCTCAGTAAACTCTTCGTCATTTACAGCATAACCTTCTCCGGCTGTCCCAAAAATGTACACATACTTCAAACCGCCTTCTGCCAGATTTCTGACACCCTTACGAAATAACGCTTCATCAAACGAAAAATCCTCTTTCCAGGGAATCAAAGCCGCTCCTAATCCCATTCTTGAATATCTCTTTTTCATCTTTCTTCTCCTCTCTCGTAACTTTCTCTTATAAACGGCTTACGAAAACGTCTTTCTAAGCCGCAGCATCGCTTCTTCTAAACGAAAACGGGGGCAGGCACATACCATACGAACAAAGGATTCTCCTCCTTCTATAAATTCATCACCCCGTGTCACCGCAATATGAGCCTCATTGACAATTTTATCAATGATTTCATCCTGGCTAAGCCCCGTTTCCCGAAAATCCAACCATAAAAAGTAGGTGGCTTCCGGAACATAGGCATGAATGGCCGGTATATATTTCTTAATATAATCTACCGCATATTCTGCATTGGACAGAAGATAACTTTGTAACGCGTCTACCCACTCTCCTCCATTTTCATAACCGCCGATCATAGCTTCGATACCCAGGGTATTTTTTACCTTCAGGCCAGAAGCTAAAAGCTTCTTCTGAAAACGTTGGCGAAGCTCTTTGTTTTTCATGATCGCATAGGCCGTACATAAGCCTGCAATATTAAACGTCTTAGTCGGGGAATATAAGGCAATTCCGATCTCTCTCGCTTTCTCATTTCCGGTTCCAAATAGTGGTGTAAAAGAATGCGTCAATGTCATATCTGCATGAATTTCATCGGACAACAGATATACTTGATAACGAAAACACAAATCAATTAATTGTGAAAGTTCTTCCCTGCTCCAGATACGTCCTGTAGGATTATGGGGAGAACATAAGATAAACATGGTGACCCGTTCCTCAGACATCTGTTTTTCCATAAGTTCAAAATCCATGTACCAGAAATCCCCACTTCTTTTCAAAGGAGAGGGCACCAGCGTTCTTTCATTATGATTTACTGCATTTTCAAAGGCGTGATAGCCCGGAGCAGAAATCAAAATGCTGTCGCCTTTTTCTGTAAATGCCTGAATGGCCATAGAAACGCCGCCCAACACGCTGGCAACCGGCACAATCTCTTCAAAGGATAACTCCTGATGAAGTCTTGTCTTGTGCCATTGAATAATACTCTTCTGATAACGCTCTGGCATCTTCATATATCCAAAAATCGGATGTTCCATACGTTTTTGGATGGCATCCATAATAGCTTTAGGGCAGGCAAAATCCATATCCGCCGTCCACATGGGCAACATATCGTCTGCTTCGACAGAATAAGGAATATCATCCCATTTACTGCTGTCTGTATTCCGACGATCAATATCTGCATCAAACGAATACATCATTTCTCACCTCCTTTTTTCTTATCATAACATAAACATTTTTATTTTCAACATGTCTTCACATAATTAAAAATACTTTCATCATTTTGTTGTATTTACACAATTATTTTTCATTATTCAAAAATATTATGTGTATTATAAACAATCTTTTGAATATTCTTTCTCAAGAGAACCGATTTACGGTTCTAAAACACATCTGCATACCAATCCCCAAAATGAACCTCCCGCTCATTCTGCTTATAGGCAATAGAGGGCTGATCCTCTTCTTTCGCTACCTCCACAGCCTCTGTAAAGCGGCAGGCACAGCGAATGAAACGAAGATCGTTGGCTTCTACCCAGGCGATAATATCTTCTTCACGAATCAGATACAAAGAACGGATCAGTTCCATCCCCGGAAAATTAGTGCTGTGAAGTTTGGACATCATAGTCTGAATCTGCCCCATACAGCATTCCCGTGAGAATGTTTTCGATTACATCATCAAAATGATGACCAAAAGCGATCTTATTGCAGCCCAGTTTTTCCGCCTCGCTGTAGAGACAGCCCCCCGCATACGTGCGCAAAGATAACAGGGCGAAAAAGTTCCTGAAACAGCTTTGCCATCACCATAGAATCTTTCCCGCTGGAGCTGCACACAGCAACCCGGTCTCCATCCTGAATCATCTGGTACTCATACCTTCTGTGTAAGAGCACTCGAGCAGATGCAGGCAAAAGGATTTGACCTGTATACATTCCTGCCATTACTTTCGGTATATCTCGGGCATAAGCACATAACCGAGACAGAATACTATCTGAGGATGCTTGATGAACATTTTGACTCCATCCTTGACAAGTCGTCATCCTACACCCCGGAGTTATTCCCAAAATACAGCCCTGTTCAATCCTCATTTGCAAAAATTAATTTACAGAGATAGTTTATTCTAATTCTTTAATTTTTTCTTTGAATATAGGAATTTGCTATGTACAAAAATGTATTTTGTATGCTATTATCGTATTGTACTGATTTGTATTTTTCCATACTTATTATATAAATAATATATTCACGATTATGGAGAAAATTATGAAATACAGATATTGCCGCTGGATCGCCCTGTTCACGGGTGCTTCCGCTGGACTTTGTCCTGAATTTATGAATGCCATCTATGCTGATTCCAGATACGGCCTGATCAGAGAGGTCTGGCTTATTGATAAAGACCTGAAGGCTATGCAGTCCATTGCGGACCGCTTTCCGGGGAAAAAGGTCAGAATGATCCTTCTGGATCTGTCTGATCTGCAGCAGATCAAAAGCTTTTCCCTTCTTTTAAAGACTTATGATCCCTATATCAGACTCATGATCAACAATATTTCCCAGGAGTCTATTGGTAACTTCACTGATTACAGTGCACAGGATATAGAGGCTCTTATAAATATTAATGCCACAGCCCCCGTTCTTCTTTTGAAGCTCTGTCAGCCTCATATCATGATCGGGTCTGTGGTCATCATGTTCTCCTCTGCCGGCAGCATTGTGCCACTGGATGACAACGGTCTCTTTGGCTCTGCCAAGCAGTTCTGTTATTATTTCTCGCTTTCCATTTTTCACGAGCTGATGTGGGATGGCATCCGGATCATGGCTGCCTGTCCGGGACATATGGACGATATGAAGCTCCGTAATAAAGAAAGGCGCAGCTATCGTATGAATCCCCTTCCCGTCACGAACAACCAGCGGCTGGCTGCCAACATCCTGAAGCATGCAGAAAACGGAAAAGCCTCCTATACTCCTGGGCTTTTTTACAAAATTTATCGTTTTATAGTACGTTTTGGCTCCCATGAGAAGCTGATGGAAAATTCCTACCGTTTCTATTGACTTCCACCGGCAGGTCACTGCCGGTGGATTTTTATTTTGTCGCAATCCGAAAAGCTGCAGATCCTGTACATATTCTTACGGCTGATCGCCCCAAGCTCTTCCAGGGTATTGATCATTCGATATACAGTAGCAGTTCCGATCTTCGGATCCAGACTGGAGGCTTTGAAATAGATCTCCTTACAGCAGGAGCATTCTGATCCAAGGATCACATCAAGAAGTATCATTCTCTGTTTGGTGATCCGACATCCTCTTTCCTTCATTTTCCGGACAATCATCTCTTTCTGCTGCACAACGGTATGGTACTGTTCTGCTTCCTGAGACATTTCTTTTGTTACTTCCTGTACCATACAACCTCCTTTTCTTATGCCTGGTTTTTCAGAATCTTTTCACCATTAAAGGATAAGGAATTGCTTTCCTTATAAGGACGGAACAACAGATAAAGGATCGCTGCTATAAACACAAAGGCTACAACTGTTCCCAGTCCGAAAGCACCTGTTGTGATCAGTGTACCGATCTGATAGATGCAAAGTGCTACTACATAAGCAAGTCCGCACTGATATCCGATTGCAAACCAGAACCATTTGACATTGTTCATCTCACGCTTGATCGCACCCATGGCTGCGAAGCAGGGAGCACACAGAAGGTTAAATACCAGGAATCCATACGCTGCAACAGGAGTCATAACCTGTGCCAGGCTTCCCCAGATTTCTGAGCCATCTTCTGCAACCTCAGCAAAGCCAAAGAGCAGACCGAAGGTTGCTACGACATTTTCCTTTGCGATCAGTCCGCTGACAGCTGCCACTGCCATCTTCCAGCCTTCACCAGCCTGGGTCCAGCCAAGGGGAGCAAAGATCCATGCGATCGCAGAACCGATCTTAGCGAGGATACTTGCATCAAGCTGCTCAGCCTCCAGCATGCCAAAGCTTCCATCAACCCATCCAAAGCTCATCAGGAACCAGAGAATAATAGTGGAAAGAAGGATGATCGTACCAGCCTTCTTAATGAAGGACCAGCCTCTCTCCCATACACTTCTTAAAACATTGCCAACGGTAGGCCAGTGATAGGCAGGCAGCTCCATAACGAAGGGTGCCGGATCACCTGCAAACATTTTTGTCTTCTTTAAAATAATACCGGAACAGATGATCGCAGCCACACCTACGAAGTATGCACTCCATGAAACCCAGCCTGCATTATCAAAGAATGCACCTGCGATCAGGGCAATAATGGGAAGCTTGGCACCACAGGGAACAAATGTGGTTGTCATGATCGTCATCTTACGGTCTCTGTCGTTCTCGATCGTACGGGAGGCCATAACACCGGGAACGCCGCATCCGGAGCCGATCAGCATAGGGATAAAGCTCTTTCCGGAAAGGCCGAATTTACGGAAGATACGATCCATGATAAATGCAACACGAGCCATGTAACCACAGGATTCCAGGAATGCCAGGAACAGGAACAGCACCAGCATCTGAGGTACGAAGCCAAGTACGGCACCAACACCAGAGATCACACCATCTACGATCAGTCCTGTCAGCCAGTCAGCACATCCGATATTCTCGAACAGTGTCTGCGCACCGGGAATGATCCACTCGCCAAACAGGGTATCATTGGTCCAGTCTGTCAGGAATGCACCAACGGTTGTTACGGAAACATAATAAACAAGGAACATCACTACAGCAAAGATAGGAAGTGCTGCCCACCTGTTAGTAACGATCTTATCGATCTTATCAGATGTTGTCAGCTTCTCTTTCTTGTTTGCCTTGGTTACGCACTCACCCATAATAGAGGAAATGTAAACATATCTTTCATTTGTGATAATACTTTCGGTATCATCATCAAATTTATCTTCCAGCTCTTTGATCTGCGCTGATACATCAGGAGCCTGTTTCATCAGCTCTGAGATCTTGTCATCCTTTTCCAGAAGCTTGATTGCGAAAAATCTCCTCTGCTCCTCTGCAATATCGGACCCAAGCTTACCTTCTACTGCTGTGATCACATCCTCCACCTCTTTTGCAAAGCTGTGGACATGAGGGGTTTCCTGTTTCTGCTGTGCAAGCGCTACTGCCTTTTCTGCTGCCTTTTCGATACCGGTTCCCTTCAGGGCAGAGATCGGAACTACCTCGCAGCCAAGCTTCTTTCCAAGCTTATCCATATGTACCTTATCACCACTTTTATCAACGATATCCATCATATTGACAGCCATGACAACCGGGATCCCAAGCTCCATGATCTGTGTGGAAAGATACAGGTTTCTTTCAATATTAGTACCATCTACGATATTGATGATCGCATCTGGTCTTTCAGCGATCAGATAGTTTCTTGCTACAACCTCCTCCAGTGTATAAGGGGACAGGGAATAGATACCCGGTAAGTCCATGATGGTAACATCCTTGTGTCCCTTCAGCTTTCCTTCTTTTTTCTCTACTGTTACACCAGGCCAGTTTCCAACGAACTGATTGGAACCGGTCAGTGCATTGAACAATGTGGTCTTACCACAGTTCGGATTTCCTGCCAATGCGATTTTAACTGACATATCTCTCCTCTTTTCCTGTACCTGTATGGTACACATTTGATGTTATTCGCTTGATACTTAGATTAGTTTTGACTAACATTTAGCTAAAAAATAAATGCCTACTCCACCTGGATCATTTCGGCATCTGCTTTACGCAAGGATAATTCATATCCTCTTACGGTAACCTCAACCGGATCACCAAGAGGTGCTACTTTCCTTACATAAATCTCTACACCCTTTGTGATTCCCATATCCATGATACGTCTCTTCACAGGGCCTTCTCCTGTCAGCTTTGTCACCTTGACAGTCTGCCCACAGGCAACTTCTTTTAATGTTTTCATAGCAGCTCCTTTTCTAAACCATAATTTTATTTGCCATATCCTTGCCGATCGCAACACGTGAATCCTTTATATTCACGATCATGTTTCCATCCGTCTCGGATATCACAGTTACTGTTCCACCGACTACAAAACCAAGATTCTCCAGAAAACGTCTTGTTTCCTCCTTGCCGCCAACCTTTTTGATCACATTCGGTTTCCCGGCTTCCATCATTGATAAAGGCATCATACCATCCTCCTTTGTTAATGAGAATCATTATCCCGTCTTCGGTAGTTAGTATATGCTAATCGTCATTAGATGTCAATAACTTTTTTGTAAAAATATGCACAGGAAAATGCCTATCAGCCTCTCTCCGAAGAAAGCCACTGTCTGACGGCATCTGCGTCACTGCAGATGCCCATGCAAACCAGCCTGTGCATAGCCTGCATTTCTGCCTCCTGCGCCGCTGCCATCTTCTGCACTGCTGCTGTCTTCTGCACTGCTGTCGTCCTCTGTGCTCTGACACTGTTATTACTGAGCATCATCCCATAACAGAAGATTCTGGAAAGAGCATTCCTTGCAAGGAACTGCAGCATTTCTTCCGAAAGCGGCGGTGTGAAATGCTCTGCTTCAAATACTGCCTCCAAAAGCTCTAATGGCGGATTTTTACTGTTATTTTCCACTTCCTGCTGCCGGATCCTCTTTCCAATAACAGAATCCATGCTCATGGTATTGGCAAGCCGCATCAGACAGTCTGCTTTACTGATCTCCTTTTCCATTTTTCCAAGGAGAAAATCTATCTTTTCATACAATGTTTTCTGTTCTGTGATCCCCTGATAGATCCAGTGACAATACTGCTCTACGTTGTAGCAGATGGATCTGGCGATCATATCTTCCTTATCTGAAAAGTAACCGTAGGCTGTTCCCTTGCCGATTCCCGCCTTTGCTGTGATCTCTGAAACAGTCAGTCCTGAAAGATCTGCCCCCTCCATAAACAGATCAACGACCGCCTGATATATAGCTTTTTCCTTTACAGTAGGTGTTTCTTTATTCATCAGCCTGCTCCTTTTTTCCTTCTTTCAGAAACAATTTCTTCCTGCTACGCTTTCCCCTCTCTTTTCCTCTCGAGAAAACATCATAAATACAGGGGATCACGATCAGGGTAAGTAATGTGCCATAAGTCAGTCCACCAATGGTTACCACCGACATTGGCCTTGACATATCTGCACCCATATCATGACTGAATACCATGGTGGAAAGAGCCAGTATCGTGGTCATGGCTGTCATCAATACCGGACGCATTCTGGTTCTTCCCGCTGTCATGATCGCCTCTTTCTTTTCCATACCCTGTGCACGGAGCTGGTTGATGTAATCTACCAGCACGATACCATTATTTACAATGATACCTGACAGCATGACAAAGCCGATCAGTGCGATCACACTGACTTCGCTTCCGCTGATCAGCAGTCCAAGGAAACCGCCGGTAAATGCCAGTGGAATGGTGAACATGATGATAAACGGTGACAGCAATGACTGAAACTGTGCTACCATGATCAGGTACATGAAGATCAGTGCAAGGATCAGCATCAGATATAACTGCTGCATGGCATCTGTGATCGTTTCATTTTCACCGGTCATTTCAATGGTATAACCATCCGGCAGCTCATAATCTTCCAGTGCCTTTTCCACTGCATCAGAAACAAGTCCAATATTATAGCCATCTGCCAGCTGCGCTGTTACCGGAATATATCTGGTCTGGTTCAGTCTGTTTACGGACATGGATGTTTCTGTATCTTCAAAGGCGGCAAGCTCTGAAAGCTTCACTGTTTCCTTGCTGCCATCATTCTTTGTGCGGTCAAGTGTCAGATCTTTTACCAGCTCCCTGGTAAGTGTCATATCCTCTGCGTTCTTTACATATACATCATAATCACGGATCTCAGTTTCCAGGGAGGTTGCACTGGTAGCTGCCGCAAGCTTACCCTGTATCTGCTGGAATACCTGTGCCACCGTAAATCCATGTTCGATTGCCTTATCTCTGTCAACAATGATCCGCAGCTCCCCGGTACTTTCCTCAAGACCATCTGAAACCTCTGTGGTTCCTTCCACACCTTCTACAATCCCGGCTACCTCCTTAGCCAGCTCCTGCAGGGTATCCAGCTCTCTTCCTTTGATCTGTACTGTGATGCCGCTTCCTCCCATGGCACTCATATCCATGCTTGAGGTTTCAATGGCGATCTCCGCATCCTCTCTCTCTACAATATCTGAAATTCTGTTTTCGATCTCATCCGCGATCACTTCATTGGTTCTCTTTTTATTCTCATCAAGTGAAATATATACAGCAGTTTCATTGGTGGAGGAATTCCCGTTTCCTGTCAGCATAGTCAGGGAAGAAGCATTTGCCATGGCACCAACATCCACTACCTCATCAATTTCTGCAATTTTATAAAGTATTTCATCTGTCACCTCTCCTGTATGGGAAAGTGGTGTATCCTTCGGCAGGGTCACTGTCATGGAGATCTGTGTACTGTCCATATCCGGCATGAAGGCAGTTCCCTTTGCAAAGGCTGCCGCCGCACTTCCAACCAGCAGTACGAGCACCAGCAGGAATACCACAGGCTTTGTCTTAAGTGCAAGTGCCAGTACCTTTTCATAAGCTTTAATCAAACCACCAAAGAACCTTCCATCCTCTTTTGGGGTTACTCTGGAAAGTACACCGGATGCCATAGCCGGCACTACGGTCAGAGCCACGATCAGGCTGGCAAGCAGGGAATACGCAATGGTCAGTCCCATATCCACAAAGAGCTGCCTGGTAATTCCTTCAGTAAATACAATAGGAAGGAATACACACACGGTTGTCAGCGTGGATGCAAGAATCGCACCTGCTACCTCCCCGGCACCCTGAATAGCTGCCTCTTTGGCTGAATATCCTTCTCCCCGCAGCCTGTATATGTTCTCAATAACTACGATAGAGTTGTCCACCAGCATTCCTACACCAAGGGCAAGTCCTGACAGGGAGATCACATTCAGGGTCACACCACTGAAATACATACAGACAATAGCTGTGATCAGACTGATCGGGATGGACACAGCAACTACCATGGTAGGTCTGATATCCTTCAGGAAAAGGATCAGGATCAGGATCGCCAGCAGCGCTCCCACCAGTACGTTGTTGATAATGGAATCCATAACAAGATCTATATAAATGCCCTGATCCATCAGCGTGATCAGTGTCAGCTTTTCATTTTCCTCCTGCAGATCCTTGAACTTCTCCTTGATCCTGTCAGAAACATCGCCAGTAGAATACCCCGTCTGCTTCTGGATGGTCAGCATGACACCTGGATTACCATTGACATTGGTGTAAATGTCTGCGGAATTGTCTGTCATAAAGACGTCTGCTACATCCTCCAGATAAATAATGTCCACACCATCCATCTCGGTATTCATGATCGGCATTTTCTTCAGAGCTTCTACATCCTCCGGCTTGTCACCTACCCTTACAAGATAGTCAATGCCATCCTCTGTCACATATCCTGCCGGCATGGAAAAATTCTGGGCTGCCAGTAGGGATTTTACTGTACTTACCGTTAAAATACCATTCATATCTGCCTGATCGTAGGCGTTCTGTCTGTTTTCTTCCAGATCCTCTTCACTCTCTGCAAGCTGCTTTAAGGAATCCTGCAGCTTCTTTGCTGATTCATTCAGCTGCTCCTCGCCTTCCTTTAGCTGTTCCCAGCCGGAATCAATCTGTTCCTGTCCGGACTCGATCTGCTTCTGCCCGGATTCCAGCTGCTTTTCACTGGCTTCTATCTGGGCTTCTGCTGTCGTGATCTGCATTTCACCAAGGCTGATCGTAGTCTGGGCGTTGGCAAACTCAATCGCCGCCGTCAGATTTCCCTTATAAAGCTCTGTCAGACCGCTGTCCAGCTTGGCAATATTTCCTTCGATCTCGGAAAGGACTGACTGCATACTGGCTATGTAAGCATCCGCGCCAAGACCGCCGGTGTTGGCGTTGAGGCTGGCTTCCATGTTGGTGATCGTTGTCTTTGTTTCTGTCTTTTGCTGCGTTGCAGCATTTTCTATCGCTGTAAGTGCTGTTAAAGCTTCAACTGCACTGGAAGTTTCAGTTAAAGCACAGGGAACTTCCATGGAAGCTGCTAATGCATTAATCTGTTCTGCTGTTGCTGCATTAATATTGCCAGATGCTGGCACCATAGTCTTCAATCCAGCTATACCCGTAAGAACTGTATCTATCTGGGAAACACCAGCTTTCGCCTTCTTAATTCCGTCTTCCAGAGACTTTACGGTAGTGATCTGGGAGGTAATATGCACCTTGCTGGCTTCCAGATCAGCCTTTGCCGTCAGCAGCTCCTTCTCTGCCTGTGCCAGCTTCTCAGTGCTTTCACTCTTTTTGGAATAAAGCTCATTCTTTCCTTCTTCCAGCTTCGTCTTGTTCTCTGCAAGCTCAGCCTTGCCGTCAGCAAGCTTCTGCCTGCTGTCTTCCAGTTCTTTTTTATTCTTATCCAGCTCTTCCTGACTGTCGTTCAGCTGCTGTCTGGATTCATCAAGATCTGCACGGGAATCGTTCAGCTTTTCCTGTCCGTCATAAATCTCCTGTCTGCCATCGGCAAGCTGCTGCTCTGCATCCTTCAGTTCTTCATCGATCGAACCAAATACCTGCTCATTGATCGCATCGATCTTATCCTGTCTGATGATGACATTTACACTTTCCTCGATCAGACCGGTGGCACTGGCTGATGCAACGCCTTCTATACTCTCCAGATCAGGTATGACCGTATTCTGCGTGATATCCGTTACCTCTGCATTCGTCATTCCCTCACCGCCAACTGCTGCGATCATGACCGGCAGCATATCCGGGTTCAGCTTCATAATGATCGGATTGCCTATATCATCACTCCAGTAGCTTTTGATCTGATCCAGATTCTCCCGTATTTCCAGCGAAACGGCATTCATATCTGCGGACTGTGCAAACTCCAGAATGACCATGGAGTAGTTTTCACTGGATACCGAACTGATGCTTTCGATATTGCTGACTGTTGCCATGGAGCCTTCCACCGGCTGCGTTACAGTCATTTCCACTGTTTCCGGACTGGCTCCCGGATATGTAGTCATAACGATCACATAAGGAAGGCTGATATTGGGCAGCAGATCAGTGCTCATCTTCATCATGGATACCACTCCAAGAACGATCACCAGAACCACTGCTACCAGCACAGTATAAGGTTTCTTTACGCTAAATTTCCCCAGCATTTCCTACTCCTCTTTCATACCTGATAAATTTTCTCATTTTCCGACCGGTCGGACGGAACTACTGACAGTATAAAAGCAGGAAAAAGAAATGTCAATAACTTCCTTTTTCCTGCTCTGATCCTCTCACGTTATGATCTGATTTCTGCTTTATACATACACGATCTCAATCTCCCCAAAGCTTACGCTGCCCTTCAGATAGCAGGTAACCCGGCTTTCGCCATTGCATGGTCCTTCTTCCACGCTTCCCGCAAATACACTGATATCCTGCATCACCTTCCACTCTCTCGGAACATACAGCGTTGTCTGTCCAAAGCTGTTAGAAACCTCAACAGTTACTGTCTCCTGTATTGTCCCTGCCTGATCCAGATACACCTTCAGCTCCCCAAAGGAATTCTGGAAACGACCTCCTTTGAAGTTCGCCGTATCAACATATTTTGCCAGTGCTCCAAAGGAATTGGCGCAGGTCACAAACCCATCCTCTTCTCCCTCTGACGTCTTCTGATATTTGCTGTAATCGTGCTCTCCATATTCCCTTCTGTCCCTGTTTCCACATTTTCTGCTCTTATGCGGAAACAGCATATTAAACCCGCTTGTCAGCAGAATAACGATCCCTGCCACACTCCAAAAGCTTGCCCTGGGAAGTCCGAGCATTTCTGCAAAGGTCAGCCATGCCAGTCCAAGGGAAAAGAAGATTCCCCCAAAGCTCCGGTCTGCAATGCTGCTGATCAGAAGCGCCACACATAAAATTCCAATCAATGCACTCCATACGCTGATCTCTGCCGTGATCAGATGCATCTGGCTCAATACCAGAAATACTGCCGCCGTGATCAGTCCCAGTCCCCAAAATATTCTGCTCGCCTTTTTCATATTCCTAACCTCTTTTCTTCTAATTTTTCCTTTAATGCTTTGTAATAGGCTCTTGAAACATAAATACGTTTGTGTGTTCCCTGAAAAGCAATCTCACTGGATGCTGTCAGCGAACGCTGTATTGCGTAGATCCTGTTAAGATTTACTATTGCCGACTTGGATATCCGAAGGAAAGACCCTCCCAGTACCTCTTCCAGCTCATACAGCTTTTTATGTGTTTCAAATAGTTCCGTTTCCGTATGAGCCAGCACCTGTGTCCCTTCTGTCTCAAAAAACAGGATCTTTTCCGTTTCCATATAATATTCCGTATTTTCCTTATACAGAATAATCTGTCCTGCCCTGCCGACTGCTTTTGCAAGAATCTGCTGCAGCTTCATGATATCCGGTGTGATCTCCCGGCAATACAATACAAGCTCTTCCTCTGCTTCCGGATCTACTTCCATTCGCAGCTTCAATTCCTTCACCCCCTGACTGATTGTAATTATATAGGATCAGCCTGAAATGTAAACCGTTTTTCAGTAACAGGTCAGATATCACCGGTAAGTGGATTGAAAATGATCCTTTTCTTTCTTTTTCTCTTGTTTTGCTTCCCCTTTTATCACGATTCGGGGCATGGGGAACTTTTTTCCTCTCCCATGCCCCGCTCTCTTCCTTTTTCTCTTCCTTGGCTTCCTCTTTTATCACGATTCGGGGCATGGGGAACTTTTTTCTTCTCCCATGCCCCGCTCTCTTCCTTTTTTTCTTCCTTGGCTTCCTCTTTTTCCTCAATTCGGGGCATGGGAAACTTTTTTCTTCTCCCATGCCCCGCTCTCTTCCTTTTTCTCTTCCTTGGCTTCCTCTTTTACCACGATTCGGGGCATGGGATACTTTTTTCTTCTCCCATGCCCCGCTCTCTTCCTTTTTTTCTTCCTTGGCTTCCTCTTTTTCCTCAATTCGGGGCATGGGAAACTTTTTTCTTCTCCCATGCCCCGCTCTCTTCCTTTTTCTCTTCCTTGGCTTCCTCTTTTATCACGATTCGGGGCATGGGGAACTTTTTTCTTCTCCCATGCCCCGCTCTTTTCCTTTTTCTCTTCCTTGGCTTCCTCTTTTATCACGATTCGGGGCATGGGGAACTTTTTTCTTCTCCCATGCCCCGCTCTTTTCCTTTTTTTCTTCCTTGGCTTCCTCTTTTTCCTCAATTCGGGGCATGGGAAACTTTTTTCTTCTCCCATGCCCCGCTCTCTTCCTTTTTCTCTTCCTTGGCTTCCTCTTTTACCACGATTCGGGGCATGGGAAACTTTTTTCTTCTCCCATGCCCCGCTCTTTTCCTTTTTCTCTTCCTTGGCTTCCCCTTTTATCACGATTCGGGGCATGGGGAACTTTTTTCCTCTCCCATGCCCCGCTCTCTTCCTTTTTTTCTTCCTTGGCTTCCTCTTTTTCCTCGATTCGGGGCATGGGGAACTTTTTTCCTCTCCCATGCCCCGCTCTCTTCCTTTTTCTCTTCCTTGGCTTCCTCTTTTATCACGATTCGGGGCATGGGTGACTTTTTTCCTCTCCCATGCCCCGCTCTCTTCCTTTTTCTCTTCCTTGGCTTCCTCTTTTTCCTCAATTCGGGGCATGGGTGACTTTTTTCTTCTCCCATGCCCCGTCTGTCCTCATTGGCACCACTGACATCACTGGTACCACTGGCAGTCCTCACAGTCATCAAATCTCCGCCTTAACTCCTGCCACCCGGTAGCAGACCAGCAAGACCAGCAGACCATCAGTCCTTTCCTGTCAGCAGTGCCTTCCGTATCTTGCTGCGGCAGCGCTGCAGCGCATTGTCTGTCGATTTATCATCCTTTCCAAGTACTCTTGCAATTTCTGTATACTTCATCCCTGTCAGATACAGGTCGAGCACCTGTCTTTCAAAGCTGCTCAGCTCACTTTCGATGGCTTTCTCGATACGCTCTACATTCTCCCTGTCGATCAGCAGCTCCTCCGGGTTCTGTTCATCCCTTGAAACCAGGGAATCCAGAAGCTTCTTTTCCTCTTCCGTCTTATCACTGCCATTTCCCGCATAGAGGGAAACATAGCTGTTCAGCGGCGCATGCTTTTTTCTGCCAGCAGCCTGCACCGCCGTATACATCTGTCTTGCCACACACAGATCTGCAAAGGTGGCAAAGCTGGCATCTCTTCCAATATCATAATCCCGGATCGCTTTGAACAGCCCGATCATCCCCTCCTGGATCAGATCCTCCCTGTCTGCGCCAAGGATATACATACTTCCGGCCTTGCTTCTCACCAGATTTTTGTATTTCTCCATGATATAATCTGTAATTTTCTCTTCACCATCCCGGATCCGAAGGATCAGCTCCTCATCCTTAGAGGTTTCATAATCATTCCCCAACAGCTTCTACTCCCTCCTCCTCTTCGATCAGGATCAGCTGTGCTGCTATATGCTGTGCCAGCATACGGTAACCGGTTTTGTTGCCATGAACACCGTCCGGCATCAGTGCGTGGATCACTGCTGCATCATGCGTATCCAGAAAATTGGAATTGTACAGATCAATCACCGGTATCCCATGCTCTTCTCCAAGCTGTTTCATCACCCTGACAAAGGCTGACTGCGGCAGAAGATAATCCCTGCTTTTCCTCAACAGATCATGCAATACATTTGGAAGAGGCGTGATCAGTACGATCTGCGCATCCGGATAATCCTTCTGCAGTCCAAAGAGAAGCTCATCCAGATCTCCTGTAAAGGTATCCTTTTCTCTTTTCTCCAGGCTCCCAAGCTCCTTTTCAGAAGCACAGAACCCGTCATTGGTTCCTCCCATGACAAGGATCACATCTGTATCCTCCGGGATCTCCTGGTATCTGTCTACGAAAGCATTCTCCCAGTACCGCCCGATGGAAGAACCTCCGATCCCGAGATTCACTACCTCTTCTGCGCCAAGTATTTCTCCCAGCTGGGACGGATAGGACATAGACTGATAATTCTCTATGGTATCCAGATTAGATGCTGCCGTAATACTATCTCCAAGACAGGTAATCTTACAGTCTGAAAAATCCACCTCACTGTCAGCAATGATCTTTTTATCCTGTCTGTTGATCTTCATGGTATTTTCGTAGGAAGCACAGATCTCCCTCTCTTCTCCGGGAAAAAGCAGATTGCCGGATACAAGACCGCCCGGCAGAAAGCTCCCCCATTCCAGATTTCCGGATATGGAATTCCCGGATATAGAATTCTCAGATTCAGAATTTCCAGATACGGAATTTCCAGATACGAAATTCCCGTATACCAAATTCCCCGGTACAGAATTCCCGGATACCAGATTTTCAGCTTCTCCTTTATATGCTTCATTGTCTGACACAGAACCATCGCCTTCTGCTCTATCCGGTTCTTCCAGAAAAACTTCCTTTTTTTCTGTGTAATTCAGCTCATTTTCTTCTATATAGGAAATAAGAGCCTCCGGATCCTCAGATAAAGTCTGGATATTCGCCTGCATACTGGCAATATCCGCCCTTGCTTCTTCATAAACAGCTTCTCTTTCTATTTCCCACATTTTTCTTTCGTGCCGTTGCAGCCCTTTGTCAATCCCTACAGCCAGCAGCATGATAGCAGCCATAGCGATCAGCATCAGCATCACACGATTCAGCTTATTCATAAAATTACTGATTGCTCCCTTATCTTCCTGCCTTCATTCTCTGTCTTACCACCTCATAGGCAAGTATGCCTGCTGCCACCGAAGCATTCAGGGAATCAATATCTCCTTTCATGGGAATGGATGCCACCATATCACATTTTTCCTTTACGAGGCGTCCTACTCCGGCTCCTTCATTTCCGATCACAAGTCCAAGCGGTCCTGTAAGGTTCAGATCATACATACATGTCCCATCCATGTCTGCACAAGCAAACCACATACCCCTCTTCTTCAGATCCTCCATGGTCCTTACCAGGTTCGTCACCCTTGCCACTTTAGTATAATTCAGGGCACCTGCCGAGGTTCTTGCCACAGTTGCCGTCAGCCCGACTGCCCGGTTCTTGGGGATGATCACTCCGTGGGCTCCTGCAAGGTTTGCAGTACGGATGACAGCTCCCAGATTATGAGGATCCTCAATATTATCAAGCAGGATAAAAAAAGGATCCTCTCCCTTTTTTTCTGCTTCCGCAAACAGATCCTCTACTTCTGCATAATGATAGGCGGCAGCCACAGCGATCACACCCTGATGGTGTCCGGTTTCTGACATATGATCAAGACGCTCCTTATCCACGAACCTGATCATGGTTCCTCTCTTTTTGGCCTCTCTTTTAATGGTGGCAACAGGTCCGTCCTGACAGCCATCCAGAATATATACCCTGTCAATCTCACGTTCAGAACGGAACGCCTCGATCACAGCATTTCTTCCTTCTATGAGCATTTCTTCATATGTCTTTTCTTCTGCATTCATCATACATTCTTTCCCTTCTCTGTTCCCTTATACACTTCCATCAGACTCGTCCAAACGCTGCAACTCCGCCTGTCTCCTTCAGCAGCTCTTTCGAGGATCAGATCCTGCTGATTCCTTCTTTGATAAGAAAAAGTACCCGTTCTTCCCTGCCGGAGAGATACAGGTAGCCGATCAGTGTTTCCAGTCCTGTCGCCTTCCGGTAATCCAGAATGGATGCATTCTTTGCACTGGTATAGGACTTGGCATTCCTGCCTCTTTTGTATATGGCAAGCTCTTCCTCTGTCAGCTCCGGCTCCAGTGCTTCGATCATAGCTGCCTGTGCCTGTGCCTTCACATAGGATGTGGTGAGCCTGTGAAGCTGGCTGGCCTGACGGTTTCCCTTCTCCACCACCATGGTGCGGATCACAAGCTCATAGGCAGCATCTCCGATATAGGCAAGCGTAAGAGGTGAATATGCCTTCATATCCACCTCTTTTAACCCAAATAATTCTCTGATCCTGCTTGAAAGACTCAGGCTCTCTTCCATTTTACGCCCTCTCTGGTGTCCTCGAGAACAATTCCTTTGGCAAGGAGCTCATCTCTGATCTCATCCGCCCTTTTGAAGTTCTTCTCTTTTCTTGCTGCCTGACGCTCTGCGATCAATGCCTCAATATCGCTGTCCAGGATCTCTTCCTTTTTCTCTACGATCAGACCGCATACATCACAAAGCTCTGTGATCTCATCCTTCAGATACTGTACAAATTCCTGACTGCTTCCCTCTCCTGCGTTGGTATTGGCAAACTTCACCAGCTCGAAAATAACGGAAAGTGCATCCGCTGTATTGAAGTCATCATCCATGGCTTCATCAAAACGTGTCCTGTAGACAGCCGCTTCCTCTGCCAGCTTCTTTTCTTCCTCTGTCATGGAGCCCTCTGCGCTCTTTAACAGATAATCCAGATTGCTGACGCTGGTCACGATTCTGTCATAACCGTTCTGTGCTGCTTCCATCAGCTCACTGCTGAAGTTTAAGGGACTTCTGTAGTGTGCGGAAAGCATGAAGAAACGAAGAACCTGAAGATCATACTTTTCACTGATGTCTCTGACAGTAAAGAAATTGCCGGCAGATTTGGACATCTTTTTATTATCAATATTCAGAAATGCGTTGTGCATCCAGTATTTCGCAAACGGCTTGTCATTGGCTGCCTCAGACTGAGCGATCTCGTTCTCATGGTGGGGGAAGATCAGATCCTCTCCGCCTGCATGGATATCGATCTCATCCCCAAGGTACTTCTTGCTCATGACAGAGCACTCAATATGCCAGCCGGGACGTCCCTGGCACCAGGGTGACTCCCAGTAAGGCTCTCCGTCCTTCTTTGGTTTCCAAAGTACGAAATCAAGGGGATCCTCCTTCTGATCCTCTCCGGTTACAAGGAGAGATCTGTTTCCTCCCTGCAGATCATCCAGATTCTTATGGGATAACTTACCATAATCCTTAAAGCTTCTTGTACGGTAGTAAACAGTACCATCCTCTGCCACATAAGCATGACCCTTTTCGATCAGGGTACCGATCATATCCAGCATGCCGCAGATCTCTTCGGTAGCCTTGGGATGTGTAGTAGCCGGCTTTACATTCATGGCAGCCATGTCTTTCCTGCACTCTGCAATATAACGCTCGGAGATCACAGATGCTTCCACACCTTCCTCGATTGCCTTCTTGATGATCTTATCATCCACATCGGTAAAGTTGGATACATAATTAACCTCGTAACCCTTATGCTCCATATAGCGTCTTACTGTATCAAATACGATCATGGGCCTTGCATTTCCAATATGGATCAGATTATATACTGTAGGTCCGCAGACATACATCTTCACCTTTCCTTCGGTAAGAGGTACAAACTCTTCCTTCCTTTTTGTCAGGGTATTGTAAATCTTCATTTCCGCTTACGTCCTTCCTTTTATTCTGCATTCTGACTCTGCTTTTTCTGTGCTCTCTCACTGGTACGCATCTTCTGCTCCAGGTCAATGAGCTGATTGGTGATCTCTGCATTGCTGTGCTGCAGGGATGTGATCGCCTCCCATACCGGATCAGGATAATGGATCTGATCCAGCTCATCCTGGGGATGATCAGGATTGATCCGCTTCACGACACGTCCCGGTACACCAACAACTGTGCTGCCGGCCGGTACATTCTCAAGCACCACGCTGCCGGCTCCGATCTTACAGTTATCACCAATCGTACAGGAACCAAGTACCTTGGCTCCGGCTCCGATCATGATGTTGCTGCCAAGCGTAGGGTGACGCTTTCCCTTTTCCTTTCCGGTTCCTCCAAGGGTCACCCCCTGATATAAGGTTACATTATCACCGATAATCGTGGTTTCTCCTATGATAACTCCGGATCCATGATCGATAAAGAAGCCCTTGCCGATCTGTGCACCCGGATGGATTTCAATTCCCGTTTTCCTTACAGCCCTCTGGGAAACCCATCTGGCAAGAAAGTAATGCTTTTTCAGATAAAGCTTATGGGCAACACGATATCGCAGCATTACCTTAAAGCTCGGATATAAAAAAACTTCCATAGAAGAGTGGATCGCCGCATCCCGTTCCTTAATAATGGCCATCTCCTCTTTCACACTCTGAATCAGTCCCATTTTTTGCTCCTGTCATGTATTCTTTTCCGTCAAAAATACGGACCGGAAAAATTCTCTTTCTATAACAGAATATGAAGAAGAAGCGGTTTTGTCAACTGCTAAATCGTCTCTTGCTGTGTGGTTTTCACAAGTATTCTGCCAGCTCTTTAAATGGCTGAAGGCTTCTTTTCAGGATCCCATTCATAAAGGCGATCAGAATTCCATAATTGGTGAAAGGGATGCTGCTCTCTGCTGCCATCCTTTCCCTGCTTCTGATCTCTCTTTCATTCAGCATACAGCCGCCGCAGTGCACTACAAGTGCATAACTGGAAAGATCCTCCGGGAAGCCTCCGCCCGAAGTAAACTCATATACAAACCTTTTGCCCGTATGCTTTTCGATCCAGCCCGGCAGCTTCACTGTCCCGATATCCTCGCACTGTCTGTGATGGGTACAGCCCTCGGAGATCAGGATCCTGTCCCCTTCCTTTAATCTGTCAAGTGCTGCTGCCCCCTGCACAGCTCCTGCAAGTACGCCCTTATACCTGGCAAACAGAATAGAAAAGGATGTCAATGGGATGTCCTTTGGCACCATCTGCTTTACACATTCAAAGGCCTGACTGTCAGTGATCACAAGCCTTGGCCTTTCCTTTAAGGAGGAAAGCAGTGCTGGCAGCTCCCCTGTCTGTGTCACACTTAAGGTTCCGTGCGCATCCAGTATATCACGGATCACCTTCACCTGTGGGAGGATCATTCTGCCCTTTGGTGCAGAGGTATCAATTGGCGTTACCAGTACCACGTGATCCCCTGCTTCAAGAAGCTCGCCAACGATCGGTTTCTCTTTTTCCATTTTCCCTGCAAGGCTTCCGATTCTTTCCTTCAGCTGCTCTATATTTTCCCTTTTCAGGGCACTGACTGCAATTTCGTTTTCTTTCAGATCCTTCAGGCAGGAACACTCTTCCCTCACGAGATCCTTCTTATTATATACGATCAGATAGGGAACCCTTTTCTTCTGAAAAAGGGTGATCAGTTCCTCTTCCATTCCGGTAAGCCCTCTGGTGATATCTGCCACAAGGACAGCGATATCCGCCCTGTTCAGCACCTGTCTGGCCTTCCGAACACGCATCTCCCCGACAGTTCCTTCATCATCAAGCCCCGGTGTGTCAATGATCACTACCGGTCCTAAAGGAAGGAGCTCCATGGATTTCGTCACGGGATCCGTGGTCGTTCCCTTTACCTCTGATACAATAGACATCTCCTGTCCGGTCACTGCATTGACCAAGCTGGATTTACCAGCATTCCTTCTTCCAAAGAATGCGATCTGGATCCGGTCAGCCCCCGGTGTCTGATTCAGTGCCGCCATGCTGTGCATCTCCTTCCTTTGCGTCTGTTCCGGTCAGAAGCGGAAATCTCTTTCTCCCTGCCCGATCTTCACCAGATATTCCTCTGTTATTTTCCGTACCTGTTCCTTCGGAATATTTAAAAGCTCCTCTTTGATCATCCTCTCACCGATCGCCCTTGTCTCTGCACTGGCATAATCCTCCAGGAATTCCTTCAGTGTGATCAGGGCATTGGGATGACAGCAGTTCTGGATCTGCCCGCTCTTACACAGGCTCATAAAACGATCACCTGTCCTTCCTGCCCGGTAGCAGGCTGTACAGAAGGACGGGATATGCTTTGTCTCCATCAGCCAGCGGACTACCTCATCCAGTGTACGCTGATCGGATACATCAAACTGCTCTGTATCAGTAGGACGGAGCTCTTCTGTATAACCGCCAACACTTGTCCTTGAACCACCACTGATCTGGGATACCCCAAGGTCGATCACCTTCGCCCTGACCTGCTGGCTCTCCCTCGTGGAAATGATCATGCCAGTGTAGGGTACGCTGATCCGGATCAGGGCACAGAGCTTCGCAAAGATCTCATCACTGATACCATTGTCAAAGGTATCCGGGTCGATATCATCTGCCCGTTTGATCCTCGGTACACTGATCGTATGCGGTCCTACGCCATGCACTGCCTCCAGATGCTCAGCATGCATCAGAAGTCCTGCAAATTCGTAGCGGTACAGCTCAAGTCCGAACAATACGCCAAGTCCCACATCATCAATGCCACCCTCCATGGCTCTGTCCATAGCTTCCGTATGGTAGGCATAATCGTGCTTCGGCCCCGTGGGATGTAACTGTTCATAGCTTTCTTTATGGTAGGTTTCCTGAAAAAGGATATAGGTTCCGATTCCTGCTTCCTTTAATTTCCGGTAATTCTCCACAGTTGTCGCCGCAATGTTGACATTTACACGGCGGATCGCCCCGTTTTTATGCTGGATGGAATAGATCGTTTTGATACTTTCCAGCACGTATTCGATAGGATTGTTTACCGGATCCTCTCCAGTCTCAATAGCCAATCTCTTATGTCCCATATCCTGCAGGGCAATCACTTCCTGACGGATCTCCTCCTGAGTCAGTTTTTTTCTCGGAATATGTCCGTTCTGATGATGGTACGGACAGTAAACACATCCATTCACACAATAGTTTGAGAGATACAGCGGAGCAAACAATACGATCCTGTTTCCATAGAATTTCTTTTTAATCTCTCTGGCAAGTGCTTCCATCTCGTCAAGCACCTCCGGATCTTCACAGGCAAGCAGAACCGATGCCTCTCTGTGGGAAAGTCCCTTACATTCTCTGGCCTTGTCAAGGATCTGACGGATCATTTCCTTATTGTTTCTGTTCTCATCTGCAAAAGCAAGTGTGTCCTCGATTTCCTCGTGGCAGATAAACTCCTCTGCCTTCATGGATTTACTGTTGTACATCTTATGTCATCCTTCTTTCTTACTGTCTTCCGATACATCCACTGCAGCCAGCACATCCTCTCTGCTCCTGCATCACATCAATCGCTCCCACAGAAAGTGGGCTTGTCAGCAGACAGATAGCCTGGGACGAGATCCCTTCTCCACTGCCGGTAAAGCCAAGACCTTCCTCTGTGGTCGCCTTTACATTGACCTGATCTATGGAAATCTGCAGGGTATCTGCAATATTCTTTCGCATGGTATCAATATAAGGGCGCATCTTCGGTGCCTGCGCAATGATCGTAGCATCAATATTTTCTATAAAAAAGGCATTCTCCTGCAGCAGCTCTCCCACATGGGAAAGAAGCTTTAACGAGGAAATACCTTTATAAGCCGGGTCACTGTCCGGGAAATGCTTGCCAATGTCTCCAAGGGCTGCTGCTCCAAGCAGGGCATCCATAATGGCATGCAGAAGCACATCCGCATCCGAATGGCCAAGAAGTCCCTTTTCATAAGGAATCGTAACACCTCCGATGATCAGGTCTCTTCCCTCTGTTAATTTATGAACATCATATCCCATTCCAATTCTCATATCTTTCTTTCCTTCCTCATATATTCTACTACAGCATAACAGAAATATCACTTTTTTGGGAGAGCTCCATTGAAAAAAATTCTCGTTGCCGGAGAAACCGGAAAAACCTTTAATTATGAAAACGTCCTCCGAAGGCTCGGTGCCTCCTGTACCACCTCTCTTCATGTTCCGGAAATCTCATCCTATGATGCCCTTCTCCTTCCCGGCGGCGGTGACATTGATCCAGTCCTGTTTGGTCAGCTTAACTGCGGTTCCCGTTTTTTTGATCCGGTTCTTGACAGACTGCAGCTGTCTGTCCTGAAAGCCTTTGTATCTGAAAAAAAGCCGGTTCTTGGTATTTGCAGGGGAATGCAGCTCATCAATATTTTCTTCGGTGGTGACATCCATCAGGATCTGCCATCTGCTGACCGCCATCAGTACACGAATGGAGATCAGTACCATGAGACCTTTGCCCTGCCTGGCACTGTCCTCTACCGGCTTTACGGGGAGCGGTTTGTGGTAAACAGCGCGCATCATCAGGGCGTGGATCTGAAGGCTCCCTCTCTGTCCTATATCCAGTACTGCGACGATGGTGTAGTGGAGGGACTGTGCCACCACTATCTCCCTATCGTTGGTGTGCAGTGGCACCCGGAGCGGCTTTCTGATAAAGAAAAAAGCGAAGCCGTAAACGGTTCGCTTCTTCTCGACGCATTTCTGCATCATTATAAATTTGTATAAAAGGGGAATTTATACCGATCTGTAACAAATCCTGCGCCACTGACAATTCCCACAGATTTTCTCTCCGATTCCCTGCTCCAGGATCTGCTCTGCCACCTGTCTATAGAAAGTGAGGAAGGGCTGTTTCTCATTTTCCTCAAGGCCGCAGCTTTCCAGTACTCCTGTGTCATAATCGTAAACCTTCTGTGCCGCATCGCAGACCCCCTCTTTATTATGGGGACAGGCACAGCATATATCGTCCGTTTCCCTTACAAGCGTGATCATCGGGTTCTGCTCTGTCAGAATTTCCTTCATCTTTGCCATGTGTGCTGTAAATTCGCTGCTGTAGCCCTTTCCCTCAAAAAAGGAAAGACACATGCCATGATGGGGACGCAGTCTGAATTCTTTCTTTTCTGTAATATCCGTAAAATCCATAAAAATCAGTTCAGCTTCAGGATTACGGAAAACCGCTTACTCAGGACAAGTGCAAGTGCAATCTTGATCAGATCCGGGATGATAAAGGGGATCACACACCAGGAAAGAACTGCTGCCAGTCCAACCGGTCCAGAATTTTTCGTATATACTGCCATGAACCATACGGTTCCAATCGCGTAGCATACGATCAGTCCAAGTACCATAGATAAGCCAAGCACCCAGGTCTTCTTACCAAGGAGTGCTTCCATGCCCCACATCAGAAGTGCGGAAAACAGGAATCCGATAATATAACCACCGGTACTGCCAAGCAGGGTGCCAAAGCCCCCTGAAAATCCTGCAAATACAGGAATCCCTACTGCACCAAGCAGAATATAGATCAGTACGGAAAGACTTCCTCTCTTGCCGCCGAGAACACCTACTGCCAGAAATACGGCAAAGGTCTGCAGGGTAAAGGGAACTGTCGTTGGAATGGATATCCAGGAGCAGATTGCGATCAGAACCGCAAATACTGCTATGTATACCATGTCATAAGTTTTACTTCTTGTTGCTGTCTGTGTTGTCATTTGAAAATCCAGCCTTTCTGTAGTATGTTCCTTCAGGAACCTTAGACAGAATAACATGGCAGGTTTTTATTGTCAACCTTATTTTATCGCATGGTTAACAATTTGTTTTTCTGTTGCAGCTATCCCTCTATTATTGCTCTGCAATTCTCTCAGCTAATTCCTCCAGATATTCCCATCGTTCCATTTTTTCTTCCAGAAGCTTCTCTGTCTCTTCCTTCTCCTTCGTCAGCTCATTCAGCTTCACAAAATCAGTCGCCGCCTTCAGGATCCCGGCCTCCAAAGTTTCTATTTTCTCTTCCAGTGCAGCAATATCATCTTCTATGGTTTCATATTCCCTCTGCTCCTTATAACTGAATTTCAGCTTTGCAGACGGCAGCTTCCAGGCTTTTCCCGATTCTGTTTTTACTTTACCTGCACTGCCAGTATTTTCACTGTTTCCTGTCTGTTCTGAAAATTCTCCCCTTTCCATCTGAACCCGGTCACGGTAATCCGTATAACCGCCCTCATACTGCCTGATATTTCCACCTTCCTCAAAGGCGAATATCCTCCTTGCACAGCGGTCCAGGAAATATCTGTCATGGGACACCATGATCACGATTCCAGGGAAGCTGTCCAGATAATCCTCCAGGATCGTCAGTGTTTCAATATCAAGGTCATTGGTCGGTTCGTCCAGGATCAGGACATTCGGTGAATCCATCAGTACCCGGAGCAGGTTCAGTCTGCGTTTTTCTCCCCCGGAAAGCTTCTTCAGAAGTCCGTACTGTGCTTCTCCCTCAAACAGGAACCTCTCCAGCATTTTAGCTGCAGAAACCGGTCCTTCCTCAGTCTGTACAAATTCCGCCACATCTCTGATATAATCGATCACACGCTGCTCTGATGGCATTTCCTTCTCTGTCAGCTCCTGATCATAGCAGCCGATCTTCACTGTCTGTCCGATCACAATACTGCCCTCATCCGGCTCAACCCGCCCGGTGATCAGCTTTACAAGTGTTGTCTTGCCACACCCGTTCCTGCCAACGAAGCCAACTCTGTCACCCTTTAAAAAGATATAGGAAAAATCCCGGATCAGCACTTTATCCCCGTATGCCTTGGAAAGATGGCTGATCTCCACAGTGGTTCTGCCAAGTCTTGTGGCACTGCTGCCAATATCTATCTGGCTGCCTGCTGACAGTGCCTCCCTGTTTTTCAGCTCCTCATAACGCTGCAGTCTCGCCTTTTGCTTGGTGCTTCTTGCCCTGGCACCACGCTTCACCCATTCCAGCTCTTTACGCAGAATGGTTTTCCGCTTTCTCTCTCCTGCTGCCAGTGCTTCTTCCCGCTCCGCTTTTCGTTCCAGATATCCGGAATAATTCTCATCATAGGAATAAATACTGCCTCTGTCGATCTCTATGATCCTTGTAGCCACACTGTCCAGGAAATATCTGTCATGGGTCACCATGATCAGTGCTCCCGGCAGCTTTTTCAGCTCTTCCTCCAGCCATTCCGCCATGTCATTGTCCAGGTGGTTCGTAGGCTCGTCCAGGATCAGCAGATCCGGCCTTGTCAGAAGAGCTGCCACAAGTGCCAGCTTCTTACGCTGTCCTCCGGAAAGGATCCCACACTTTGCCGTGAAATCTGTTACACCAAGCCTTGTCAGCATCCGCTTTGCCTCTGTCTCCAGCTCCTGGTCTGTATGCCCTGATCTGCTGCTCTCCCGGCATTTCTGCAAGACTGCCTCTATAACAGTCTGTTCTTCCGGAAATAAAGGATGCTGCGGCAAAAAACTGATCACCAGATGCGAGGCTCTGGTGATCGTTCCACTGTCTGACTCCTCCAGTCCTGCGATCATTTTCAGCAGCGTGGATTTTCCCGTTCCGTTGATCCCGATGATGCCGACCTTTTCTCCTTCCTCCAGATACAAGGAAGCATCCCTCAAAATTGTCTTTTCTCCAAACGATCTGCTGATTTTAGAGGCTGTCAGTATATTCATAAATTATCCTTCTGTCTTTTCCTGTATTTCCGCAATGGTTTTGGCAATGATCTGTTTCATTTCCTGCTTTTCCCTGCCAATGGCAAAAGCAAGCTCTGAATACAGGCTGTCCTCTGCCAGTTTGAAATATCTCTCATCTGTAGAGGTGCTTTTCTTTCCCTGCGCTCTGCGGATCTGCTTTCTACTATACAGGTTTTTGATGATTCCGACAAGCTCTGTCGGATTGCAGCTCTGGATAGCCGCCTTATACTCCTGTTCCCGCTGCTTGTCGTTAGTACTCCATTTCTTTTCTGTTTCCGGTATTTTGCGGATGATCTCCCAAGCTTCTTCTTTGCTCAGCGCTTTCCGAAGGCTCCTGCTCTCCGCATCAACCGGCACATACACTTTCGCGCTTTGGCAGTCCTTCGGGATCAGCAGATAATATAATCTGTTTCTGTCCGTCCCTGGCATATCCAGGTGCATGATATCTTCCACTCTGCAGACACCATTGTTAAATTTGATCACATAATCTCCGATCTGATACAAAATAATCACATCCTTTCCAATTTTTCCGTCATTTCTTACGTTTATACTATTAGTGTACCACTTTTCAGTGAAAAATTTCAAAGGACATTTTATAGTAAAAAAAGCACAGAAATCCCACTTTGACAGGAATTTCTGCCTTATCCCTCTCCTGTCTGCCTGGGCTTTCTGTGCTTATTATACAGGTACTCCTTTTACAGGAAGATGTACTTCAGAATAAACAGTACTGCCAGTACCCACATAAGCGGGGTGATCTTCTTTGCCTTGCCTGCAGCTGCATGAAGAACTACATAGGAGATAACGCCAAATGCGATACCTTCTGAAATAGAATACATAAAAGGCATAGCAAAGATACAGATAAATGCGGGAATTGCTTCCAGCATATCATTCCATGCAATCTTTGCTACCTGCTGCATCATAAAGAAACCAACAACGACAAGTGCCGGTGCTGTTGCAAAGGAAGGAATTGCAAGAAAAATAGGTGAGAAGAACAGTGCCAGCAGGAACAGTGCTCCTGATACAATAGAAGTAAGTCCGGTACGTCCGCCTTCTGCAATACCTGATGAAGATTCTACAAAGGTTGTAATTGTAGATGTACCAAAGCATGCCCCTACAGTAGTACCTACAGCATCTGCCATCAGAGCGCCTTTGATTCCGGGAAGCTTGCCATCCTTATCCAGCATATCAGCCTTAGTCGCACATCCGATCAGTGTTCCAAGGGTATCGAAGATATCTACGAACAGGAATGCAAATACAACCACCAGGAAGTTCAGTGATCCGATCACAGAGAAATCCATCTTGAACAGTGTCGGTGCAAGGGAAGCCGGTGCAGATACGATGCCACTGGGGATCAGGCTGTAGAAGCCTGCATCCGGTGCTGGTACATATAATCCGGTAAGCTGGCAGATAATTCCCAGTACCCATGTGATCAGAATACCAAGGAGAATATTTCCCTTTACATTCTTGATAACAAGGAATGAAGTGATCAGAATGCCAAGCAGTGCCAGTACGACAGTAATTCCTTCAGAATTAAAGGTTCCTGCCTGAATAGATCCCTTAAAGGAAAACAGTCCAACCAGGGTAGAACCGTCTACTACGATGTGTGCATTCTGCAGTCCGATGAAGGTGATGAATAATCCAATACCAACGGAAACTGCTACCTTAAGACCTCCTGGAATTGCATTGAAAATTGCCTCTCTGACATTGGTCAGAGAAAGCAGGATGAAAACAATACCTTCAACAAATACGGCTGTCAGGGCAACCTCCCAGCTGTATCCCATTCCCAGCACAACTGTGTAGGCAAAATAGGCATTCAGTCCCATTCCTGCAGAAAGTACGAAAGGCAGGTTGGCAAACAGTGCCATACAGATTGATGCAAGCGCAGATGCTAATGCGGTTGCTGTAAAAACTGCGCCTGTGTCCATACCGGCTGCTCCCAGAATACTGGGGTTAACGGCAAGGATATAGGCCATTGTCATGAAAGTCGTGATACCGGCAATAAACTCTGTCCTTACGTCAGTTCCACGCTCTTTCAGCTTGAAAAATTTGTCCATTTCTATCTCTCCTTCTCATTTTGTTAACAGACAAAACCAGTGTATCATATATTTCATATCTGTGGGATTCTTTTTTCCTTTTTCAGTTATTTTTCCTTCTTTTCCTGCCTGTCAGTCCTGGTTTTTCTCCCCTTCTCATAGTTTTTCCCTGCCTGCGGGGCATGATTGCCTCTTTCCACTCTCCCATGCCCCGCTCCGCTCTGCTTTCCCTCTTTTCCTCTTCACTTTTCCCTGCCCGCGGGGCATGTTTGCTCCTTTTCTCACTCCCATGCCCCGCTCGGCTCTATTTTCCTTCTTTTCCTCTTCACTTTTCCCTGCCCGCGGGGCATGATTGCCTCTTTTCTCACTCTCATGCCCCGCTCCGCTCTGCTTTCCCTCTTTTCCTCTTCACTTTTCCCTGCCCGCGGGGCATGATTGCTCCTTTTCACTCTCCCATGCCCCGCTCCGCTCTGTTTTCCTTCTTTTCCTCTTCATTTTTCCCTGCCCGCGGGGCATGATGGCTCCTTTTCACTCTCCCATGCCCCGCTCGGCTCTGCTTTCTCAGATTGCTTCCTCAGTGATTCTTGTCAGGAATCCTGCTCCGCTGTATAATACCTGTATTATATGGGTTATCAAACCTTTCGGAAAATCACCCTGTTAGAGATTACATACCCGTCTTGGAAAGGAACACAGATGAATACAACAAATACAGCTATAGATAAAAGAAGTATCGCAGCTCCAGACAACAAAAGCAACGCAGATTCAACATACAAAACAGAGGCTGGCAGGCACTGGTGTGCCATTTATGGAAATGCCATGTCCATCACTGACCACAGGGTAGAAACCTACAGCAAAGATCTCACACTGCGCTATCCTGTCAAAGTTCCTTTTGCAGGAAGTGCCCTTCGATTTACCTTTGATAATTTCTGTGGCACAGAATCTATTACGATTTCTGCTGCTTTCGTGGCCATGACCGGAAACACTCCCGAATCCATAATAAAAGAAACTTCGAGGCAGATTACCTTTGACGGTAATGTCTCCATTACTATTCCCGCCGGGAAGCGTATCCTCAGTGATCCTCTTCCTTTTCCTGTCAGCCAGGGTGATTCCGTCTCTGTCAGCTTTTATCTGAAAGAATTTACCCTGATGCGTTCAGGTGTCATTGCAACCGGGCCTTTTTCCAAAGGCTTTTATTCCGTTCACAACCACTCAACTGCTGAGGTTCTTCCTCTGAATGAAACAAGAAAGACAAACTGCTTTTATTTTTTAAGTGACATCAGCCTCTATACAGACAGCTGCAATCATGCAGTTATCTGCTATGGTGATTCCATTACCTCACAGGACTGGCCAGATTACATGCTGGCAGAATGCCTGAAGGTACCTGATAACCATACTGCCATTATCCGAAAAGCCGCCAGCGGCACCAGGATCCTGCGTCAGTATGACAATATCACTTATGAATCCTATGGACTGATGGGAAAGGTCCGTTTCCCTCACGAGCTTCCTGTTGCCGGTGCCGATACGATCATCATCCAGCAGGGAATCAACGACATCATTCACCCGGTAGGCACAGACGTGAATCCCTTCCGTCCCATGAGCGATCTGCCAACCATTGATGAACTGACCGAAGGACTTATCTGGTACATTCAGGAAGCCTGTAAGCTGGGTTATCACATTTTCATGGGTACTCTGCTTCCCATTGAGGGCTGGCGTACCTATGCTCCCTTCCGGGAAACATTAAAAAATCAGGTCAATGACTTCATCCGAAGCACAGACCTGATCGATACCTGTATTGATTTTGACAAAGAAGTACGTGATCCTGCTCACCCTACCGCTTTCCGTGCAGGGTATGACAGTGGCGATCATCTGCACCCCAGTGCGGCCGCTTATGAAGCCATGGGAAGACTGGCATTCAGAAGCCTGTAATCAACAACCCCCACACCACAGCCAAAGCCTGCTGTAAATAAAAATCAGCAGGCTTCTTTCTTTTTTTTTCTTTCACTCTCTGGCTCTTTTACCGGCCATTAGTTTCTTCATATACTCCTTCTTCAGTTCATTCTCGCTCTTTAAATTCTCAATTTCTTTCTGAAGAGACTGCACGTATTCTCTGGCAAGCTTCACACCTCCCCGGACTGCAATATCCTCATGCTGCTCCATCTCATCCAGCCACTGCATCAGGGACTTTTCCCTAATATCCTGATACTCACTCTTATCTGGAAAATACATTCATACCACATCCTTCCCTGCCCGGCACTTCCTTACCGCTCACATAGCGGGCATTGAACTCCATATTGATCTCCCTCAGCTCCTTTTGACCGTCAATATATTCCTGATACATCTCTGCAAGACCTGACATACAGCCATCGCAGTTAGCTGATATGTTTCCAAGTGACCTGGCAACAATCGTCTCACGTTCTTCCCTAGTGGTTTCCGAAATCAAATACCCCATAATAGTTCCTCTCTCTTTTTATGATATCCGTATTCTCACCGATCAGCTATAACAACTCCAGTATGATTCTCACTTTTGTTTACAGCATGATTTCATGATGTCGGGGTCAAAAGCCCCGACTTTGATAGAAAAAAAGAAATGCTGTCTTCTTCAGCATTTCCCATTTTCTCGTAGTAGCGAGAGGGGGATTTGAACCCTCGACACCACGGGTATGAACCGTGTGCTCTAGCCAACTGAGCTATCTCGCCATATTCAGTTTATTCTCTTTTCAGAGAAGTGGGACCTACAGGGCTCGAACCTGTGACCCTCTGCTTGTAAGGCAGATGCTCTCCCAGCTGAGCTAAGATCCCGTCCACTGCTTGTTTACCCAAGCCACTTTGCTAATATACCATGTTCAAAGTGGCTTGTCAACACATTTTTCAATTTTTATTATCTGAATTTTTCCTTTTAATCAAAAAGTTCTGAAAAATTCAAAAATCCAGCATCTGCCATGAAGCAGCTGTCGCAAAATATCCAATATCACGTATCTCACACAGCATTGACTGCTCTTTCCCTGTCTTTAGTCGTTACTGTTTACATAAGCCTCGATAACATCATTCTTTCTCTCCAGTTCCCTGTCGAATCGGAAGGTGATCTTCTGTACCTCCAGACCATTCTGTGCAAAGTAAAGACGAAGTACAGCGTATTTATTATGGAATACTGCCTTTCTCTTTATCGTCTTCCACTCTCCGCCAGTTCCATTAAAGGAAAAGACTGCCATCGGTACGCTCTGATAGATCAGTGTCGCCGGAAGCTGCGCAAGCTCTGATAAGTCTGACTTTGCTGTTACTTCCACACGATACCCGCCAAGTTTCTGCAGATCCAGTGCAAAAACGAAGTCCTTATCCTTGCCGGTATCCACTCCATCCAGAGAAATACTGATCTCATCTTCGACTTTATAATAAGTAACCTCTACATCTGAAGTGATCTCCTGATCTGTTTCTCCGATCACCTCCACACTGGTCTGTATGCCCTCCATTCTTTCAAGAGCATGGGTATTCATCAGGAATCCGCAGATATTTGCTGCATTTCTCTGCAGCTCTCCCCTTGTCAGTGTTCCTGCCTCCAGGGATGAAAGGGTATTATCATCACTGTCATTGATTGAAGCATCTGTACAGACCATATAAAGATCGTTCTGCGCCTTTGCCATTGCCGCAAAGTTGTTGATCCTTGGCTCTTCTCCTTCGTCATTGATCTTGGCCCACCAGTCGGTCATCACGATCCCCTGAAAGCCCCACTCTCCTCGCAGGATCGTAGTATTCAGGTCATAGCTTCCGGCTGTCCAAAGTCCGTTTACGCTTCCATAGGTCGTCATAATGGAATCTGCCCCGGCTTCCCTGACTGCCATTTCAAAGCCCTTCAGATAAATCTCACGGAGTGCTCTTTCCGAAATAACAGAATCAACCGTAGATCTTCCTGTCTCCTGATTGTTGGCACAGAAATGTTTGGCAGTTCCTGTCACTCCTGCACTCTTTAAGCCACGGATCATGGCTGCTGCCATCTTTCCCGTAACAAAAGGATCCTCCGAAAAATACTCAAAGTTTCTTCCATTCAGCGGGTGTCTGTGGATATTCATACCAGGTCCCAGAAGAGCATCTATTTTGTTCTTCACCATCTCAATTCCGGTAAAGGAATACAGCTTCTCCACCAGTGCTGTATTGAAGGTGCTGGCAAGCAGTGTACCGTTGGGGAGGCTGAATGCCTTCATGCCGCTGTCAAGCCGCATACCGGAGGGGCCGTCAGAGCAGCAGCCGCAGGGGATGCCAAAATGTGCAAGTTCCTCGGATACACCGCCAAAGGCTGCTGCCGTTCCAGGTGTTACCTTGGGGCTTCCCATACCCTCTCCGCGGATGATACAGCTTAAGTCATCATCATTAAACTGTGCCACAAAGGCATCCATGGATACCCTTCCTTCCTTTACATCGATCAGACGGTATCCCTGATCTCCGGTAAATGGAAGTTCTTCCGGCAGCAGCTCTTTTCTCTTCTCTGCCGGATTCTTTTTTCTGAGCGGAGCAGCCTCCATTACCTTATGTACAGCTCCGTCTTTTTCTCTTATAAAACGCATCCTCTCAAAGGGTGTCACCGGAGCCAGTGCCTGTGACAGGGAAGCAAGACATACCGTTTCCTCAAGAGTAAAGCTGCCTGCCACCTCGGTCTCCCTGACATTCCTTCCGATATGGAACAGATACTCCCCCTTTTCCAGAATATAGGAGGACACAAAGCCGCTTGCCCCTGTTTCATCATAGGAAGCAAAGCTCTCATAGGGAATAGCTATCCTCATCTGCTCTTTAAGCCCCGGCTTTAATTCCCTGGTCTTGGCAAAGCCAGCCAGCACCTTTTCCGGCTTGGAAAGTGCTCCCTCAGGAGCTGTCACATAAACCTGTACTACCTCTTTTCCGGGCACAGTCCCGATATTCTGAACGGTAAAGGTAATCTCCGCATCCTTTTCCCCTGCGCTGAAGCTGACGTCCCCGATCCTGAAATCTGTATAGGAAAGACCAAAGCCAAAGGGATAACGGACCCTTTCCTTCGCTGCTGTTTCAAAGTAACGGTAGCCTACATAAATATCCTCCTCATAAAGATCCCTGTCCCTGTTGCCAAAATTGGCATCAGAAGGATAATCCGTGATCTTATAAGCAATGGTATCTGTCAGCCTGCCGCTCGGACAGGTCTTACCAAGCAGTACATCTGCGGTTCCATATCCACCGACCATACCGCCCTGCCATGCGTAAAGAAGTGCCTGCGGATGATATTCCTCTACGAAATCCATATCCATGATATTTCCGGTATTCAGTACAAGGATCAGCCTTTCAAAATGCTTTCTGACCTTGGAAAGCATATCTTTTTCCTTCTCTGTCAGCAGATAAGAGCCCTCCTGGTTTTTATTGTCCTGATCCTCTCCGGCTGTTCTTCCAATGATCACAAGAGCCGCATCGTTTCTGGCTGCCGCCTCACTGACAAGCTCCTCTGGAAGCTCCATTTCCACCTGGCACCATGGCTCATTTCCCCAGCCGACACCAGCGTCAAAGGGATGCTCCTTTACCCATGCCTCATAGGCAGAAAGAACCTGGGGATCAAGTATCACCTGCCCTGATTCCTTCAGGGCATCCAGGATACCAGTCACCTTACTTACATTCACCATGCCTCCCGAACCGGTCCCGCTTTTATAATAATGGAACTGCATTCTGCCAAACATGGCAAGTCTTGTACCTTCCTGCAAAGGCAGTGTATGCTCCTCATTGATCAGAAGAACCTGTCCTTCCGCAACCGCCTGCCTAGCTGTTTCTTCATATGCTTTATGATCCAGAACCATTTTTTTCATGCTCTTCTCCTCATCTGATTATTTTATTCCGTATCGGTCTTTCCATCTGCCCCTGTCTGACCTGCAGCTTCCACCAGTGCCCGCCTTTTATTACACATCAGCAGGATTCCTGCTGCCACAATAAACAGGGATATAAACTGGGAAGTGGAAAGTCCTCCCACTGCTCCTCTTTCATCATTCCTGAGAAACTCTATCAGAAAACGCCCTACTCCATAAAGCAGCATATACAAAAAGCCTGTATCTCCCTTTCTTTTCCGCCTGGGATAAGTCGCAAGGAGAATCGCCATGATCAGGAAATTTCCTGCAGAGGAAATAAGCTGCGTCGGCAGAAGCCTTATCCCGGCAGGAGCAAGCGCACCTTCCGGAAATATCACACCGATCGGCAGATCCGTTTCTCTTCCGTAGCAGCAACCTGCCAGAAAACATCCGATACGGCCAAAGCCCTGTGCCATAGCGATCGAAGGTGCAGCCAGGTCAAAATAATCCAGAAAAATCAGCTTCTTCTTTTTACAATAAAGAATCGCTGCCACCACACCTGCAATAATACCGCCATATACCACAAAGCCCTCTGAGCCTAGTAGTGCCAGCGGATTCTTAAGGAACTGCTTCCACTCCACGATCAGAAACAGCAGCTTGGCACCAAGAAAGCCGCCAATCAGCCCCCAGATCGCAATATCTACGATCGCATCCTCGATAAGTCCGTACTTCTTTGCCCTCTTCATTGCCATAAAGACACAGCAGAGAACACCTATTCCAATCATCAGTCCATATCCATGTACCGTAAATGGTCCGATGGAAAATAAATCAACCTTCATTTTCTAATCCTTTCCTGTAAGTCCGAAACGGGCTTCTATTCTTTCCGGAGTGCTTCCCTTTATACCCTGTCAGCTTGGCAGCTCCAGCTTTTCATTGCCATGAATACAGTACTTCCTTCCATTCATAGCCACATAAAGCGGTGTGGCATTTGGATTCATCAGGATCTTTCCATCCGTAGAGCGCTTCAGCTCCCTGTATGCCTTCACATAATCCAGAATTTCAATATTGGTGGCACACCAGATATCCTCCTTGTACTGTGCCATATATTTCAGGAAGCTCTCCATCAGCTCCCAGTTATTTTTCTGTGCAAATTCATAGCTGTGTCCCCAAAGATAAAAAACAAAGGGACCATCCTTCTCTTCCCTGCAGAATTTCTCTGCAAGCGCCATCAGCCTTTCATCCTCATGATGACAGGTGGGATGCCATGCAAGAAAGTCCTCTGGCAGAGAAAAATCCCCGGTGCTTTCTACGGTTCTGGCATATTCAATGCCACAGGCATCCAGTATCTCCTCGATCTGGCTGTTGTATGCCCCGTATGGATAGGCAAACCCACGGATCAGTTCCCCGGTAAGCTGTTCCAGATTATAGCGGTCCTTCAATACCTCTGTTGCAGCCATATTCTTTGGCAGTCCTGTCAGGGACGCGTGACTGTAGGCATGGGATGCGATCTCATGTCCCTGATAAAGACAACGCACCTCTTCTGCTTCCACCCTGGAAAAATCAGTTTCAATCCCGTTTACAGTCTCCATCCCCCCTTTGCCAAGAAGACCATAATTCAGGTTAAAGGTTCCCTTCATCCCATATTCGTTTAACAGCGCTGCCAGCCTTCTGTCATGTATAGTTCCATCATCATAGCTGAAAGTCAGCGCTTTTCTTTTTCCCTCCGGAAAAAGCATGCTGATCTCATAATCCATTTTCCTTCTCCTTCATCAATAGCCCATGATGCCCTCTAATGACTCATCATTGTCAATCCAGTCCTGCACCAGGATCTCCCTGTAATGATCCCTGTCATCCCGGACATATACCTTAACGATCCCGGCATTGATGATCATACGCTTACACATGGAACAGCTGTTGGAATTGGCAATATATTCTCCTGTCTGTGCATCGGTTCCCGCAAGATAAATACTGCTTCCAATCATCTTATCCCTGGAAGCACTGATGATCGCATTGGCCTCCGCATGGACACTCCTGCACAGCTCATAACGCTCTCCCCTTGGGATATTAAGCTGCTGCCTGATACAGGTTCCAAGGTCAGAACAGTTTTTCCTGCCCCTTGGCGCTCCCACATAACCGGTAGAAATTACTTCATCATTATTAACGATTACTGCCCCATAGTTTCTTCGAAGACAGGTACCCCTGTGCGATACACTTTCTGCCAGATCCAGATAATAATTTACCTTATCTCTTCTCTCCTTCATATCCCTTCTCCTTCCGTAAATCCCCCTGTTTCCTTACTTTCTCATCAGCAGAAGATAAACTGTTGCTGCTGAAACAACAATCTGTATGATAGCAAAACGGAATACGGTCTGCGTATTGGACCATCCCATCACCTTGCGCACATGATCATGAAGCGGTGTTCTTGTATGCTTCAGAATTCCGATCTTCAGAAAACGCAGCAGTGCCACCTTTACCAGTCCAAGTCCCCCATCCAGGATCAGCACGATCGCTGCCGGAATATAAAGAAAGGGGGATCCCGTTTTTAAAATAGCAATACTGATGAAAATACCCATTGCCCGTGAACCTGCATCTCCCATCAGGAGGCGGCTCGGTGTGGCATTGTACCACAGATATCCGAGGATACAGATGCCAAATAGCAGGATCAGGTACTGCAAATCACTTCCCTTCCCAAGAATCCCATTGATCACATAAATGGTAGTCAGGGTGACCAGTACCAGTGTACCTGAAAGACCATCCACACCATCTGCACAGTTTGTCACATTGATCGATGTCCATACCAGTATCACTGTCAGCACCGCAAAAACTACCGGTGGCACCGTCACGGTAATACCCATTGTTGCCAGTGTAAAGCTGCTTTCATTATGGTTCAGATAGGTCACTGCCAGTATGATCGCGATGATCAGGTCAAGCAGACCCTTTTTATATTCATTCCAGGGATGCTCGGCTGCATCATCCATATAACCGGTCAGCATTTCTCCTGCGATCAGCATCAGATAGATCATGGTCTCCACCGAAACCGGTGCAAAGAGAATCGCTGCTGCGATAAACACCAGCACAAAAATAATGCCTGCTCCTCTTGGCTTTCCTGCTGACAGGCTTCCATCATGGGCAAATGCCCGGCCTGCATCCTTTGGTAAAAAGCTGCTTAGCTTTGTAAGCAGCATACATGTCAGTGCAAATGCAAGTAAAAGCCCGACTGCTGCTACCATCGGACTGTCCTGTACTAAAAATTTCTGAATCACTTCTATCTCCTCCCGGCTGCCTTGCTGTTTTTTTCTTCTGTTCTCTTTCAGATCCCCAGTGCTTCCTTTGCCAGCTGGTCAGCCATTTCATTATAAGTATCCCCAGAATGTCCGGCAACTTTCACAAATTGGATATCAACCTGTCTGCTGGCCTCATCATAGAAAGACTTGTAGGCTCTGGTTCCCTCTTTGTTCGTCTTCCACAGTCCAAGACACCACTTAGCAATTCCCTCATAATCATGGTAAATGGCAATCTTTCTGATCCCATGCTCCATGGCATAACGCATGGCCGCCTCTGCCCCCTTGATCTCACCGGCAACATTGTGCATGGCTGCCAGCTCTTTATCATCATATTTCTTATGGAAGGTCTGTATCCCTTCTTTTAATAATACGACCATTCCGTAAGAAAATTCCCCGGTTCCTGCATGAAAGCTGCCATCCACATAAATCCGCAGTCTGTCCTCTTCCACCTCTTCCTTCTGGACTCCCTGCAGAAAGGTCTGTGCTTCCTCAAGCGTACCAAAGCTCTTGTACTCCGGTCCCGAAAAGCCATGGACACTTGCCCTGCATTCATCCCAGGTTCTGAAAATACCGGTTTTTCTTCCTTTTCTTACTGCATAAAATTTTGCTGCCATATGCCGACCACAGCCTTGCAAAGGCTTCCTTTCATTCTCTGCCGGAACCCTTTCCGGGCTTTGTGCGGTACTTCTAAAATACCATTTTCCAATATAAATTTCAACATACCGAATACAAAAAAGGATGCCCGTAAAAAAGGATGCCCCCGTTTTCCGGGTGCATCCCTTCTGATCCTCATACTATATCACTTTCCATATTCTGAAGCGAAAGAAAAGTCCTCTGTCATCTTCTTAACGTCCCTTAGAAGAATGAGTTCAGGATATTTCCGGCACTGTACACATTGCTGTAGGTACCGTTTGCTGTATAGGTATTGGACCTAGTACTCTCCTTAGCTGCTGTATAGTCGATCATGGAAGCCTGAGCAGATACCTTATATCCATAGGCACCGGTCGTTCCAAACAGATTCTTCACCGTACCCATATCAGACTTCTTAAAGGCTTCCTCATCAAGAGAAAGGCTGCTGTCGCTGTTCACGGTAATTCCAACCCTCGAAAGAAGCTTCGCATTGGCGCTGGTGACAGCTGCAAGCGTATCTGCCTTACTCTGCAGATTTTTGGAAGAAGCTGCTGATGTTTTACTGAGCAGATCATTATAATCTGTCACGAAACCGGATACAGCCTTATAAATCGCATCGGTATCATATTCTTCTGAAATAGTTGTTTTTCCTGTCTCATCTGTTGTTTTTACGTTCTTTTTCTGAAAAACAGATTTACTTCCCTTCACCAGCAGACTGTCTGCTGATTCCTTCATCGTATCAGCCGCCTTCTCAATCTCTGAAAGCGTCTTTGCGGAATCGGCTGCTGTAGAAATGGATTTTTTCTTTGTCTCTGTGTCCTTTCCTGTGGAAGCAGCCTTATCTGCAGCATCCTTCGCATAATAAGCCTTCATCAGCTTCCCGTAACTGCCATTCTTAATGCTGGCATAATCGGAAAGGAAATTTAAATTACCAAGACTGTTTCCCCTGCTTGTCGTCATACTCTGGAACAGATAGGAATAGTCCTGCCTTGCATTTACATTAATTCTGATCCCCATATTCTCACTCCCTTGACCTTCACAGGTACCTCCGTGTACCCGCTGATAACTTCACTTCATGTTACTTTTATAATAGCACTGTTTCCTGCTGATTACAAGTAACCTTCCCTATAAAACTCGTAAAACAAAAAACCTCAGTACATCGACTGAGGTTTTCACGTGCAGGAAAAGAGACTTGAACTCTCATGGTATTGCTACCACACGGACCTGAACCGTGCGCGTCTGCCAATTCCGCCATTCCTGCGAACAAATGTTATTATATCTGCTTTCCTTTCATTCGTCAACAGGTTTTTTGAATTTTTTTAAAATTTTAAATATTTGCGATAATTTCCACTATTTATCGTTGTTCCTTTGTGTCATGAAATTCTCCAGTGTGATCTCCACCAGTGACTTCATGATCCGCTGAATTGCCTTCCGGGTAGGTTCATCTACCTCCCTTGCTGCTTCCAGTACATTCTGCACAGACTTCCGTATATCAGCACCGAACTCAAATACATTGGAAGCCTCCGACGCAGACACTACCTCATAGAGCGTATCAATGAACACATGCTTTTCTTCATCTGTCAGTGACAGGATCCATTCATTCATGGCCGCATCCCTGATGAGCTTGCCGCTGCTCATATTTCTGGCACGCACAAAGGATCTGTCCTCAACCTTCCAGCTGTATGCATTGTGCTGCAGCATACCGATCCCACGACTCTCCACCACCTCATAGCTGCTGTGATCCTCCAGGATCATACCTACAATCGAAGATCTCGGTATAAATTTGGAAACCCTGTCTGCAATCTGCTCGTAGTGTCCCTCTGCACGGATTTCCGGCCGGAATCCCGGGCCATCATTATTATAAACATGAAGAAGCTTTCCTCTTGCCCTTTCCGAGCAGTTCATAGCCGCATAAACTGCCAGATTTCCTCCCTTGGAATGACCTCCGGCATAAAAGGAACCGGCAATCCATGAGGATACCTTATCCATATAGGCAACACTTAAATGCTGGCTGGACAGCGGCTTTGAAAAAGCAAGATTCAGATCTTCCTTCCAGCCAATGATTGTAGCATCCGTTCCTCTGTAGGCGATATAGGTTTCTTTATTCTCGAGTATATAGGTGATCGCCGAGAACTGCGTTTCATCATCCACATTGATCACGTTGACATAATAATTCATTTTCAGCGTCCCGAATCGTCTGGAATCCGCTGCCGCCTCAAAAAGCTCTTTATTATACTGCTTATACCAGTAATCATCCAGGAGATGATCCCTGTCTGGATGGTGATAAATATCCTGGATACTTATCAGCTGATTCCTCTCCTCCAGTCCCGGTACAAAACGTCCGAAATTCATATACACCATCTGGCACAGCACAAGAGAATCCACTTCATTTAATGGTTCCTGTAAAAAGCTGATATCTCCATGCTCCCGAACATAATCGATGATGTTTCCCATTCCTGTTTCCTTTCCTGTATTCTGTTATGCTTCCCATCTTAAAGCCCCATGCTCATGCTTCATGCCCGGCAGATCTTCTTAACATATTCTGAAAATCCCCTGCCGGGACGGGCCTGCTGAAATAATAACCCTGCAATATATCTGCCTGTTCTTCCACTGCCACATCATAAATGCCTTCTGTCTCCACGCCTTCCATGCAGACCTTCAGTCCGAGAGAATGTGCCAGCAGGATAATATGCTTGATGATATTCCTGTCTACATTATTTTTTTCACACTCTGCCACAAAGCACTGCTCTATCTTCAGGCAGTCTACTGAAATATCCTGTAAAATATCAAGAGAGGCATAACCTGTTCCGAAATCGTCCAGTGCTACCAGTACCCTATGTTCGCGCAGCTTATTCATGGTACGCATCAATACCGGAAGATCATGTGCCTTGCAGCTTTCCGTCAGCTCCATCATCAGTCTTTCCGGCGGGAACTGATACTCCTTCAGGATTCCCAGTACATATTCAGCAAAATCATCATCCTTCAGCTGTTTGTAGGATACATTTACATTAACGATCAGGCTGTCAGAAAAATCCATAACCTGGCTGATCGCCGTTCTTACAGCATATGCTCCTACTTCCTTCATCATACCTGTTTCTTCCAGGATCGGAATAAATTTGGCTGGTCCAATTCCTGGAAATCTGCCATTTTTCCACCGGAGCAGTGCCTCACATTCCACGATCTGCATGGATTTCGGCTCTACGATCGGCTGATAATACAGCTCAAACCCTTCAAAATCATTTCTGACACAGCGTTTCAGCTCTTCGATCAGACGCAGATGCTCCAAATACTGCTCCCGGATCTCCCTGGTAAAGACAGCTAACTGCCCCTTCCCCTGTCTCTTGGCACGTTCAAAAGCATACTGTGCATTTTTTCTCAGTATATCCGGCTTTTCCGCCTGATCCGGATACTTACATACACCGGCTGACAGCTGAAGCGATACCTTAATATCATTGGACAGTGAGATATCCATTGCCTCATCCGTCATCCTCGCATAAATATCCTTCATATCCTGCAGCGTACCATATGGATAATGAACTGCAAACTGATCACCTTCAAGCCGGTACAATGTCGCTGACTGTGGAATGCATTTGCTTATCCGCAAGGCAAAATTCTTGATGATCTCGTCACCACCGCTATAGGTATACAGGTCATTGATTCTTTTAAAGTCATCAATGCCTACGATCATCAGACAGCCCGAAGCATTTTCATTTTCAAAGGTATCTGCGATGTCCTTTACTGCCACATAAATGTTAGGCACATGGGTCAGCTCATCAGTTGTATCATCGACCCTTTCCAGAATCCCCATACAACAGACAGGGCTGATTTCTGTGTCCCTGTTCATAACACCATGGCTGCGTACCCTGACATATTCTCCATTCCGTTTTCTGACCCTGTATTCCAGCAGCATATAATCTGTTTTGCCAGTCCGTATACGCTCCATTTCTTCATCGAAATGAGCCAGATCCTCCGGATGGATAAAGCTCCTCCACATCCTGGCAAATCCATCCACATATTCCCCGGGCAGTTCAAAATCATTTACTGCCTTGGGCGACCATCTGACCCTTCCCGATATATTCTGCATAAAATAGTAGTCTTCCCTGAGCTTGCAGACTGATTCAAAAAAAATATTTTCCAACCCCTCATTATTGTACTTCACATGCTTCCCTCTTCTGTATGAAATCATACCCTTCCGCTGTCATTCTACATGTCAGTATACCTTTTTCTGTCAGAAAAAGAAAGTGACATTTCTCATAATTTTTCGAAAATATACATATAATCATAAAAAAGCAGGACTCATTGCCCATGTCTGCTGCGCTTGCTATTATCCAAAAATGTAATTCATTTCTATGGGGTGGTCCCCTCCTTCTTCTACTTATGGGAACACATCTGTTCTTTTCCTTTTACCTCCATTTTCCTCAGGGAAAAACCTGGAAAGCCGTCCGGATGTCCTTTAAAGGAAAAGATGATGACCAGAATAACCTTTCCGTTTTTGCCACATTGTCCACCACTCTTGCCGCAACGCTCGGTACCGGTAATATCGTAGGTGTTTCTACTGCAGTTGCCCTTGGTGGTCCCGGTGCTGTCTTCTGGTGCTGGATCACCGGTGTACTTGGCATGGCTACCTCCTATGCTGAATGCTATCTCAGTGTACGCTACCGCAGCAGGGATAAAGCCGGTACACATGTCGGAGGCCCCATGTACGTGTTCCGGAACGGACTCCATATGCCTCTTCTTGGCAGCTTTTACGCTGTTCTGACACTGCTTGCTGCTCTCTTTGTCGGCTGCACAACACAGTCAAATTCCATGGCTGAGACAGGGAAAAGCAGCTTTCACCTTGCTCCCTCCCTGACCGGATTCCTGGCTGCCATACTGGCAGGCCTTGTCATTGTTGGCGGCATCAGATCTATCGGAAAGGTCTGTGTCCGGCTGGTTCCCGTTCTGGCCATCCTGTTTACCGGCAGCTGCCTTCTTCTGCTCTTCCTGAACCGCACCTGCCTGTTTCCGGCAATTGCACTGATCCTTAAGGATGCCTTTACCGGAAAAGCGGTCGGAAGTGGTCTGTCCGCCGGCAGCCTGATGAATGTCCTCCGCTATGGGATTGCCCGTGGATTATTTACCAACGAGGCCGGCATCGGGACCTCTTCCATTATGGCTGCCACTTCCAGCGAGGAAAGCCCTTCCAGGCAGGCCTATGTGTCCATGACTGCCGTATTCTGGGATACCGTCGTCATGTGTCTGCTGAGTGGGCTTGTCATTGTCACTAATATATTAAAAAGACCACAATCCGTACTCCATGCCTCTCAGGGTACCCTTACGGATGCGGCCTTTTCTTCTCTTCCATTTTTTGGGAATGGCTTCCTCTCCGTCTGTCTGATTGCCTTTGCACTGACCACCCTCATCGGCTGGTCCTATCTTGGTGAAAGTGCTGTCACCTATCTGACTGGCGGCAGAGGTCTCTTTCTTTATAAGGTAGCTTATATCGTTATGATCTACATAGGTGCGATCCTTCCACTGCAGACTGTCTGGGAATGTACAGATCTGATCAATGCCTGTATGGTCATCCCAAACGTTCTTGCCCTTTTTCTTCTCCGCAGGGAAATTCAGATCACATAATTATCAATCATCTCCGTCTGCCACTCGACCAGATCTGCCAGCGTTACTCTGTCTACGACTCCCTTGATCGCCTCATCCAGCATCTGCCAGAGCTTCAGCGTAGCACAGGTTTCCTGCCTGTCACAGGTATTGACCTCATCATCCAGACAGGCTACCGGTGCAAGAGAGCCTTCCGTAAGGCGGAGTATCATCCCAACTGTATAGCTTTCCGGATCTCTGGCAAGCTTATAGCCTCCCTGCGGACCGCGGATGCTTTTCACATAACCCGCTTTATTCAAGCTGGAAATGATCTGTTCCAGATATTTATCAGAAATGTCCTGTCTCGCAGCAATATCCTTGATCCTTACCGGGGCATCGCTGTCATGCAGTGCCAGATCCAGCATCAGACGCAGGGCATATCTTCCCTTGGTTGAAATCTTCATACAAAACCTCCTTTTCCCCAATTATACTACTAGTTTACTAGGAATTGCAATAGTTGACTTTTCCTGTATGGATGGGTTACCATAGATAATGTTCCCCTTTTTATGGGGAAATGGAGGTTTTTATGCAGAAAAAATACTGGGGATTTATTCTCCCCTCTACGTTATCTTTTTTATTAACAGGAATTTATTCCATTATTGACGGCATTTTCGTAGGCAGAGCCATGGGTGACATGGGACTGGCTGCTATTAATATTGCCTGGCCGCTTGTAGCACTCATCATCGCCCTTGGTACCGGTATCGGTATGGGGGCTTCTGTTATGGTGTCTTTAAACCGGGGTGCCGGCCGTGATGATGCGGCAGACCAGATGGAGGGAAATGCACTGTTTCTTCTTGTCGTTTCCTCTCTCATCCTGACCGGGATCCTCTATTTCTTTGGTTCTCCCCTGATGACGCTTCTGGGTGCTGCAGGAGAAGTGCATACCCATGCCATGACCTATCTTCACTATATTCTGTATGGTGCGGTGATCCAGACAGTTGCCAGTGGTCTGACACCCCTGATGCGTAACCGTGGTGCTGCCGTTTACTCCATGTGTGCCATGGCCTGCGGCTGTATCCTGAACATCATCCTTGATTATGTTCTGATACTTGTATTTCCATTAGGTCTGATGGGTGCCGCTATTGCAACAGTGCTTGGACAGCTTGTCACTCTGATCTTTGCCCTTTTCTTCTATTTAAAGAAAGAAAACCGGATCTCCCTTACCAATATAAAGCCCTCCGGATCCGCAGTCAAATCCATCCTTAAGGTAGCAGCCTCCCCTTTCGGACTGACTTATCTGCCTTCCGTCACCATTATACTGATGAATCTGCAGTGCACCAAATATGGTGGTGATGAAGCTGTCAGCGCCTATGCTGTCCTTGCCTATCTGGTTTCCTTCATGGAGCTTCTCGTTCAGGGTATCAGTGATGGTGCGCAGCCACTCTTAAGCCTGAGCAAGGGCCAGAATGATAAAAAAACACTACGCAGCTATACACTGCTTACCTTTGCTCTCGGTATCGGTGTTGGTATCCTGAGCGGCTCCCTTATGTTCCTTCTGCGCCATCAGATCCCCGTTTTCTACGGTACCTCTGATGCAGCAGCAGAGCTGATCATCCATGCTGCACCTGCCTTTTCTCTTGTTATGGCTCTTTATGGACTGACCAAGCCCTCTGTTTCTTACTTCTATGCAACAGAGCATCTGAAGCAGTCCAGTACTCTTGTTTATGGAGAGGTTCTGCTGACAGTCGGTACCATCCTGACACTGCCAATCGTCCTTAAGCTAGATGGCGTATGGTTTACCATGCCCTGCGTACAGGTGGTCCTGTCCGTACTGGCAGTTCTGTTCCTACTGACCCATAAAAAAGAAATTACACCTTCAGAATGAAATTAACTGATTCAGCCATCGTACCAATCCGCTAATCTTTTAAGCAAATTAACAGAAGGGTTCCGTGTTCCATTCTCAAGTTTCTTTGGCATAGATTCCCTTACAATACGCTTAAATCTTGAAAGACCTTTCTCTTTCACATTTGCCTGATAGGCTGTACTCTTCCTGTATGATTTCTTACCCGTTGTTTCTGCTGCTTTTGCTCCAGCAATCTTAGGACCACGTTCTACTGTATAGAAGTTACTGCCCTTTATCCTCGCTCCTTTTGGCTCATGAGAATGAATCTTGGCTTTCTCCTTTGTGTGAATGACCATAGGCTTGTCATCCACTTTTTTATCTTCAATGTTCTCACCTTCTTTCGGAAAATTTCTGATTAAATCTTTATAAACTCGTTGCATAATTTGCTTCGTCTGTATATACTATAGTTAGTAGATGGGCTATATGCCTATCATGTGGACTGACACATAAAATCCGAAATTCTTTCCAGACTTCGGGTGCCGGACAGTTGGCTGGCAACGGAAAAACCAGTTTGCTTATCGGACTTCGGGTGCCGATCAGTTGGCGGACAACAGAAAAATCAGTCATTAAAGGAAGGTGTCATCTGCTACGGCAGACGAACCTTCCTTTTAAATTTGCCAAAATACCATTTAGATATAAGGAACTTAATGCTTATGACTAAGAAACAGGCTATTGCCATCATCACCAAGTGTGCAAAACAATACCAGCAGTATTTAGAAGGTAATCAGGTTGTTTTTGTCTATCGTGACGAAAACAATAAGTCAAACCATACTGCTGTAAGATTTCATTCGCATAACTTTCTCCACTTTACAGGAGTCACTCCAAGAACAGGAATGAATGCAAATGGCTTCTATCGTGCTGCCCTGAATAATAGGTTAACAGGCGAAGATGTTGCCCTTGACGATAGCTGGAACTATACCGACATCCTCTGGAACGGCATACAGGCTGAAAAGGTTCAACGGGCATTTGAGAAGCTGAATTACCGGGAACAGACCTTGTTTGAAAAGCGTCTTGCGATTTGCATAACCTGTGGGCGTGTCGGCTCATGGAAAGGCCGCCCCACCTTCGAGGAACTGGCAGTTATGTTTGAGGGCAGCACTGCCAGCGGTGCAGAGCGAGCCTACCGGAAAGCGGTGGACAAACTGGCAGAACTGCTGGTTGCCGAAGGTGCGCTCCATGCCGTCCGACTGAAACAGAAATCCAAGACTAAGCGCAAAAAGAAAATCACCGCCGCAATCTACGAATACCAAGCAGACTGCGACGGCGAAAGGGGCGAGATTCAGGTTGATTTTGAGAACGGCACAGCAGAAATAGTCCGGCTTGCCGATTGGGATACGATAAAAACCAACCGCTTTGCGAACAAGGCCGTAGCCTATCTTCTAAACTGTGAGAACGAAAAATTGCCCAAGGAAACGATAGTGGCATTTGAATAACGAAGGAGTGAGATATATGGAGCAATTACTGATTGTTGAAGATGATATCGGTTTGAATCAAGGGTTATGCAAAGCGCTGAAAGCAGATGCTCGGCAGATCATTTCCTGCCAAGACCTAAAAACGGCGAAGGAACAGCTGCTTTGCGGCGGTGTATCCCTGATCCTGCTGGACATCAATCTGCCGGATGGCAGTGGGCTTGAGCTGCTCCGGGAGGTCAAGGAAAACATGCCCGGAGTTCCTGTTATTCTGCTGACTGCCAACGACACCGATCTGGACATCGTAGACGGACTGGAGAGGGGCGCTGATGATTATATTACCAAGCCCTTTTCTCTTTCGGTTTTGCGGGCAAGGGTGAATACCCAACTGCGAAAGCAAGCGTCAAACCATAAAAATGCGCCGTTCCATATGGATCTATTTCACTTTGACTTTGAGGCTATGACCTTTTATGTGGGAGATTCAAAAGTGGAATTGAGCAAAACAGAACAAAAATTACTGCGTCTGCTTGTTGAAAACCGAGGCCGAACCATGACCCGTGGAGACCTTGTCGACCGGATCTGGACAGATGGCGCAGAATATGTGGATGAAAATGCTTTGTCTGTTACGATCAAGCGTCTGAGGGATAAGCTTGATGCACAGAAATACATTAAAACCGTCTATGGAATCGGTTATAGCTGGGTGACAAAAGATGAATAAAACCGGTATTGTGATCATACTGCTGTGTTTTCTGGCGGCGGCAGCTGTTGTGTTATGGGAGCGGAGAAAGACCAGAAAAACGATGGAAGAAATCGAAAGGATGCTGGACGCTGCCATGACCGGCTCCTTTTCTGAAACCAATTTTGATGAAAGCCAGCTGTCTGCATTGGAAACGAAGTTTGCGCACTATCTTTCCGCAGCAGAAGCATCTTCTCGAAATGTAGCGCAGGAAAAAGACAAAATCAAAACCTTGATTGCGGACATCTCGCACCAGACAAAAACGCCGATTGCAAACCTGCTGTTATACAGCGAGCTTCTGAAGGAGGAAACTCTGCCTGCATCGGCGAAGGCAAATGTGGAGGCGCTGTACAAACAATCGGAAAAGCTGCGATTTTTGATCGATTCTCTCGTAAAGCTTTCCAGACTGGAAAACGGGATCATTTCACTCACCCCTCAGCAAGCAGCGCTGCAGCCGCTGCTTGAAAGTGTGGTAGAACAATATACTGCCAAGGCTTCTGAAAAAGGATTGTCTTTGCAAATGCAGGATACAGATGCTTTTGCTGTATTCGACTTCAAATGGACAGCGGAAGCGCTGGCTAATATCGTAGACAACGCCATCAAATATACAGAGCATGGCACCATTACTATTTCTGCCGTAAGCTATGAAATGTTTGTAAGGATCGATATATCGGATACCGGTTCAGGCATCCCGGAAAATGAGCAAGCGAAGATATTTGCTCGCTTTTACCGCTCAAATAGTGTGCAGAAACAAGAAGGGGTCGGCATTGGCTTATACCTTGCCCGACAGATCATATCCGGCGAGGGCGGTTATATCAAGGTTGCTTCCGTTCCGGGAAAAGGAAGTACGTTTTCCATATTTCTGCCGAAATAACAACAATTCTATCAAAACTGTTAGATTTCATTTTCCGCCGGAAAGAATGTGGAAAGATTCCTATGCGATAATCTGTATGTATCAAAGGATCATTTCCTTTCATACATACAGATTTTTTCATGGAGGTACTCATTTATGGAAGTTTTACAGGCAAAAAACCTGAAAAAGATTTATGGCTCCGGCAATAACGCAGTTCATGCGTTGGATGGAGTTGATTTAAGTGTAAAGAAGGGCGAATTTGTTGCAATTGTCGGCACATCCGGCTCCGGCAAATCCACGCTGCTGCACATGCTGGGCGGGCTGGATCGCCCTACAAGCGGCACGGTCATGGTGGACGGACAGGATATTTTCTCCCTAAAGGAGGAAGCGCTGACCATCTTCCGCCGCAGGAAAATCGGCTTTGTGTTCCAAGCATATAATCTTGTTCCGGTGCTGAATGTGTATGAAAATATCGTTCTACCCATTGAACTGGACGGTGGCAAGGTCAATAAGGATTTTGTTGAGCAGATCGTACAGACCCTCGGACTGGAGAAAAAGCTGGATGCTCTGCCTAATCAGCTTTCCGGTGGTCAGCAGCAGCGTGTGGCAATCGCTCGTGCATTGGCGGCAGCTCCGGCTATCATCCTTGCTGACGAACCGACAGGCAATCTGGATTCCAAGACCAGCCAAGATGTATTGAGTCTTTTGAAAGTCACCAGTCAAAAGTTCGCCCAGACAATCGTAATGATCACTCACAACGAAGAAATTGCGCAGATGGCAGACCGCATTATCCGTATCGAAGATGGACGGATCGTCACCAAGAACTAACAGGAGGTGGCGAAGATGAATGTCAAAAATCGAAAATGTATTCGAAAACTCAGCTTAAAATCTCTTTATGCGAACCGTCGTCGCAATCTGATCGCCATTTTTGCCATTGCGCTGACAACGCTGCTATTTACGTCCATGTTCACCATTGTCTTGTCGTTGAACGCCAGTTATGAAACCTACCAGTTTCGGCAGGTAGGCGGCTATGCGCATGGCACCTTTAAGGATGTTTCCCCCGAGCAGGCGGAACGCATCGCTGCCCACCCAAAGGTAAAGGCTACGGGGGCACGGAAGGTAATCGGTATCACTGCGGAGGGGGTCTTTGCCAAAATACCGGCAGAGATCAGCTACATGGATGCCAACTGCACTAAATGGAGCTATGCAACCCCTACTATCGGACGGATGCCCGAAAGCGGCAAAGAGGTAGCCATGGATACGGCAGCGTTGCAGCTGCTTGGCGTAACGCCGGAGCTGGGCGCCGAGGTCACGGTTTCCTATTCCATTACGGACAAGGATCAAACCGCCTTTACTGTAACAGATACCTTTACGCTGGTGGGCTATTGGGACTATGATGAACTAATGCCTGTTCATTACATCAACATCAGCCGTGATTACGCAGATGACATCGAAGCGCAGGCAGTGAAAACAGGTTTACAGCCTTTCCGCACCGATTTGAATGTCATGCTGGCCTCCGGCACAAACATTCAAGG